>NZ_JAULSL010000002.1:0-173267 GCF_041538325.1 Yersinia sp. 2466 StPb PI
CCAACGATAAATCGTGGTGTGGTCAACATTAATGCCCCGTTCAGCCAGCATTTTCTGGAGTTCGCGGTAGCTGATACCGTATTTACAATACCAGCGAACAGCCAAGAGGATGATTTCACTCTGAAAATGCCGACCTTTAAATGGGGTCATACGCTCCCCTTCAGCCGAAATGGCGCTTTAGCTTATCATCACCAGATTTTTGCAACAGTGCCCCTTTATTTTTACTGAAGAGCAGACAAGAAACCGTAAACACCGGCGTTGACATGCCGAGGAAGCCCTATAGTACAATAATTTTCGATATCCAAAGTGGCCCCAATTAGCACAATGCCTTTGAGAAACAGACTGCCTCATCTCTGCCTATATATGGGCCATAATTCTCAATACGGACATACCCATTTTTCTCGTAAAAATTTATGGCCCGATGGTTGATATGCCGGGTTTCCAGCCTCAGCTCGAGATACCCCATTTCTTTTGCGGAGGTTTCCAGAAAAGTGAGTAAAGCGTTACCAACGCCTGTCACACTTCGGTCTGAAAACATTCTTTTAAGCTCGGCTATATTATGCGTTAATGGCCGGATAGCGCCGCATCCTATCGCATCGCCTTCGGCATTCTTTGCCAATACCCATAACGCTTTGTCACCATTCATTGCATCAACAGTGAAATTGCTTTTGCCGTTATCACCAGTAATAGCGGCAAGTTCTGCTGATAGCATTTCGATTAAGCGATGGGACTCTGAAGAAAATGGATCTGATTTATCTAAAGTTATCATGGTTATATCCTATAAAGAGATTATGACCAGCATAAAGTATCCTGCCTGGAAAAGCATCATCCCGAAACGGATGATGGGACAACTCGGATTCCTGGCTATTCCGAGGATGCTATGTCCGTTTTTCGCTATGAGTTCAACGGGTCGATTCAAAGCTATCCTTAAAGAAGGGGGACGTTGCCATGAAACGAAGAACGCGCATTTACTACACGCCAGAACAGAAAGCGATTATCTGGGACAGGTATAAGCAAGGTGATTCTTTACATGACATCGCCAGAATGTTCGACATATATCACTCTTCTGTTATGCCCACTATTCACCAAACTGCTGGGTATCGCCCTCCTGTCAGAAAGCGGCATCGGTTAGCTCTTTCACTTGATGAAAGAGAGAGAATATCCAGGGGGCTGGTAGCAAAAATTAGCATCAGGGACATCGCTGACAAATTATCAAGAGCTCCTTCAACTATTAGCCGCGAGATCAAAAGGCATGGAAGTGCAAAACATTACCGAGCTGCAAAAGCTGATAAGGACGCGTGGGACAGTGCCCTGAGGCCAAAACCTTGCAAGCTAATTGAATGCCCCGCATTGTGTAAAATCATTGCAGAGAAGAGGTATCAGGACTGGTCGCCGGTTGGCTTAAATGGATGTAGTAGACGGCGATAGCGCACACTTTTTGTCATGCCTAGTGGTAGAACTGTTTAGCGGGGAGGAAGAATAAGGAAATGAGCCCTGTCACGTTCACAGCGGAAATACGAAAAAACTGAGCTGTCTGTTTTTTAGGTGGCCAACAGATAAAATTGTTCCGCAAGTAATAAACGGGCTCCAGAGGGATGATAATATTGCCCTTTGCGTATCTGTGGACTAACTCAATGCCGGTCAATATCGTCAGCGCCAGGCAGAATGATTTGAATCCCGAAATTGTCCGTATCTGTCGTTTGATATTCTCATGGCTCTGCTCTATCAGATTGATCAGGTATTTACTCTCCCTGATGGTAATCGTTTATTCTTTGTCGGCGTTAAGTATGGTCATCACTGCCGGGTTGATACCACTGATATCCATAGTACCCCTCTCAGGTTCGCGGTGATACCGAATGGCTTTGCGAAAGAAATACAACGCGGATGCACGTCTTGATTAGCGGTCAGCAGAAAGCCGAAGGTCTGGCCTACAATATCCACAGCATGGCACAGATATTTCCATTATATTTGATTTTTATGAAGGTTGTATTCGCCATCGCCGATCCAGAGTAAGTTTATGTCGGCGAAATGTTTTATCTAGCAAAGGCACCAAGTGGATGATCTATCGGTGAAACGAGGAAAAAACCAAAAAGTTCGCCAAAAGTATTTCATCTATTGTAGTAGAGTAACCGCACTGAAACCCTGGCGATTTCAGGCTGAAATCGCCACTGAATTGATAGAATTATTGTGATAAATGTTTCTTCATTGTGTGCAAAATAAGTCGGTCAAGTTCTACCTGCAACTCTTTTGGCAAACGGCTAAACTCATAGCTAAAAGCGCGCCCCTTTATACGTTTTCGAGCGTATTTATCTTTTTCTTCAAAGTCCCATAATTTTTCAACAACAGCAGTAGCCTGTTTTCCAGGTTTAGCTAAAACCCCGTCTAAAACAAGTCGGAACGATTTTATTATTTCATTTTTCAGTTCATCAGAGACTAACTCATTGGCATTAGAAATTGTTTTTATTTGCTTCCTAACTGAATCAACAAATGTCTCTGGTTCGAGACAACGCAGCCGTAATTGTTCATCAATATCGAGCAAAAATTTATAATCTGGATAGGTTAGTTCATATTGAATAGGGAAGAGCTCTAACATCATCTCTGGTACCGATGCGGCCTGAATAGCTCTAGTCACTTTCGCGGGCGATAAGTGTTCCGATTGGGCTATATCTTTCTGGTTCATGCCTGAATCGCGGAGAAGTAAAAGCCTTAATCCAATCTCACGTAAATTATGTTCTTTTGCGGTTTGAATATCAGCGGCGAGTTTTCTCGCATCTTCTATATCAATATCGTCCTGAGTAACCAGAACATTGAGGTCGACGTGACAAATCAATGCGGCTGCCCTGCGACGCGAGCCATCGAGGATTTCAATCTTTCCGGCAATCATACGTCCAATTGCAGGGAAAAATTGCTGGAGTCGAATTGTCCTTATAATGTCCTGAAGTGATTCTTCCGTGACACCCGCTGGATCTCTACCATTTGTTGCTAGAGATACAAATGAACGTTCAGCAATATCTTTTGCAGGAATGGTTTCAAAAATGAAGACGGCTTTTCTCCCTGACGCAAGAGTAAAAATCTGACGATAATTATCAGTTGATGCATTGGACAAAGGGGAAGCACTAAATGTCCGGCCGATGGTTGGGCGTTTTTTTGTCATGGATTACCTCAGTTCACCCGAATAAATTCGATGCGATCGAATACAGCTTTAGCAAAATCTTCAGCAGCAGCACGAGCATTTTTTAATGCCTCACAGCTACCAACATAAGTAGAGGGATTAGCGGAAATAACAGTATCAAAAGACTCACCACATCGTTCAAAACCATCAAGGCGGGGTAGGGCAACATCTAACATATCGCCACCAAATATCTCCTTAGCCAGACTATGACAAAGTTTGTGATCAGGCTTGTTCTGCAATTTGGACATAAATCCTATATTGCCCTGAAGAGGATACTTAGCGCCTGATTTTTCAATCATCTCAATAAGTTCCGGAAGACGAGTAAGATACTTTAAAGTCGAGTGAAAATCGACTTGGGCAGGGGGGATTGGTGTCATAAGTAGGTTCGACGCTGCAATGGCATTACTTAGGAAGGCATCGAGATGTGGGCCGCTATCAATAAAGATAAAATCATAATCTTTGTTGAGTTTATCAATGATGTTTTCTTTAAGAACGGTATAGATATTCTGACCAGGTAGATGTTCGGTACACAGTTCTTTCCATTGAGATGCAATAAATGCATCTTCAATAGATGCAGGGATAACATCAACACCAGGCACAATAGAAGAAATCACAAATTCAGATAGAAGTTCTTCGCGAGTGGTATTTTGTAGCATTGCTTGAGCAGATGTAGTATCTACAGCGCCAATAGAACGAGAGTGATTAAGAAACATCGTGGCTGAAGACTGAGGATCAAGGTCGATAACCAGAATTCTTAAATCTTCATAAAGTAAGTGAGGGTGGGCACGTAATCCATGAGCAAGCGAAACTGAACTTACTGTTTTTGATACACCACCTTTCAGATTACCCACAAAAATAGTGAAAGCTTCATCGTGTCGATCACGATATTTAGGAACGCCACGATGATGATAAATATCTATAATATTTTGCAGTGACATCGCATACTTTATAGAGGTTCCAGCCGGCTTCTTCAAAAACATGTAGCCTTGCTCTTCCATTTCACTGACAGCATAGTCAACACTTGCACGTGTCAATTTAGGTAATTTGGCAACTGCAGCTTTAGCATAAGTCTGGAAATAAGTAGTTTCTTCAAGTTCCTCCTTTTGTTCCTTGATCTGTTTGGTCAGGAGACCAAGCATGCGTTCGGAACGCTCGGCCACTCTATATATTTGTTTAGTATTTTCCGACATAAAATGCCTCAATATGTAACATTTTAGAATTTAAACAATAATGCTACACATAGACAATAATGTAAATCATTTACCAAAAAACAAACTTAATTTTATTTTTAATTGCAGATTCACATATAAGAATGAGAATCTGTGCAGGAATATCGATCACGCTACGCGAAATTTGAGAGTTAAAAGGTCGTTACATTTTAATATAGATCTCGCCTAGAATGATTTTGATATACGTTTATGAAGCTGGCGATATGGTTTGGTTTTGGGTCATGAGTAGGTAGGGCATCGTTCAATCCTTGTATTTAGGCTGGAGTTCTATCGCCGGGGAATGTGACGACTTACGTTCTGTGATTGATTAAGCATACGAATTACAGTGATAGAAGGCTCGGATGGAACGAAAAAAATTACCTGCTTTTCAATAGGAAGTTAAAAATATTTTCACCTAACTTAATGTGCCAGTTAGTTTTTTAATTCAAATTCAAATTCAAAGTAGCAATACAAAAAAATACATGAATTTCATCCTAGCCGTGCAACGCAATCACGTATCCACTACTACCAAATTCAATGACTAGCTCTTGATATTCCAGCAGCAGGTGTTCCTGCTCAATACTCGGCAATACGGTCTGCCCATTGAAAGGAGTGAATCCCAGCATCGGGCGTATCCGACGTTTGATATTGAGGAAATCTTTCTCTACAAGGTAGTTCAGGTAGGGGTCAGTTTGGATATCGGAAATTTTTGTACGTTTAGAGCATTATTTTACCAACGTTGGTGAGTAATTTATTGATCTTGCGTCAGCGGTTATCGCATTTAAATTATCGCGCATTCTGTATCGCATTTAGGTTATCTCATTGGCTAAAAATGCTAGCCAAGCAGGCTATAGCGCAGGATTACACCCTATTGCGATAACACCACCTGTTCAAAAACAGGCCTACCGTACAATAATTCTCGATCTCCAAACTGCCCCTAGGTACTTACATCGTTTCCTCATCGGGTTTATCGGCATTGAGCGTGGCCAAAGAAGCGGTGTTAGCACCACTTTTATCTATAGTGACCCTCTCGGGTTCGCCGTGATAACGAATAGCCTTGTGAAAGAAGCGCAATGCAACTGCAGCATCCCGTTTGGCGGCCTGCAAAAAGTCGATAGTTTGCCTGCGGTATCGGCCGCGCTGTACAGATAGCGCCACTGGCCTTTGATTTTGAGGTAGGTTTCATCCATTCGCACCCGCGGACCAACTATCTCATTGCTCATCTGAACGCATTAACGCCATCGAAGCACTGACTTTATGCGCATAGCGCATGTAAAGCGGTGCTCTGGAGAAACATGTTTCATAGAAGTTAATCCGCTGAAACCCGGCGTAAGCCGGTAGAGGATCATCAAAGATCCTAATACTCCCTTTGGCCTGCTAAGCCTTGCGGACTGATTGTCAATGAAGGAGTGATATAAGCCCTTTTAACCCCGTTAGCGCGGCATAGCCGCGATGTACCGGGGCCTTAGTGCGGACAGCTTGCTGGCAGCGCTTAGGGGGCTGTAAGTCAGGATTTACAGATATCTCTTGAAGAAGGTTTTAAAGTTTAACTAGGATTTGTTTTTGGACATTATTGTTAAGGTGCATATGGTGATATTGAAGTTGTAGCGTTATATTGCCCGAAGGCGTAGCCGTAGGGAGGCAGTATAAAAGCGAAGCGAATAAGAGAGAAGCATCCGGCTTTGCCGGATAGCGACATCCTTATTGTATTTTCCTCGCCTGAGTAGCGACTTATGCACATATACACTGCTTATTTTTAATAGATCTTTTTAAGATCCTTTTTAAACCTTTTTAGAGTACTCCGGGGCTTTATATTACGGGGCTCTCAGTGGAACCTGCGTGACAAATCACCCTCATTCCGTGACAAATCACCCTCAATATAGGGTTAAACAGTGACAATTTGCCCTGAGCAGCGTGACAAATTGCCCTGACGAATAGACTTTATTCACAGGAATTGACAGAGACTCAGACCCGTGACAACATCCAGAGATGTCACAGTTATCACAGAGATAAAGATGGGTATAGTGCCTGAATTAAAAAATAAGCCCCGTAAAGTTGGCCAACGTATCGTTCAATCCAATGAATTGACAGAAGCCGCATACAGCCTGTCTCGAGACCAGAAACGTATGCTTTATCTCTTTGTTGACCAGATCCGAAAAGTGGACAGTGTCCAAGGAATTGATCAGCATAACGGCATCTGTGAAATTGCCGTGTCAAAATACGCCGAGATATTCAATTTAACATCAGCGGAAGCCAGCAAAGATATTCGTAATGCATTGAAAAACTTTGTCGGAAAAGAGGTCACGTTCTATAGACCTGAGGAGGATTTTGGGGATGAAAAAGGCTATGAGTCCTATCCATGGTTTATTAAGCGTGCGCACAGTCCGGCTCGCGGCGTTTACAGCGTACATTTAAACCCTTATCTCATTCCCTTCTTTATCGGTTTACAAAATCGATTTACGCAGTTTCGTCTCGGTGAAACGAAAGAGATCACCAGCCCCTATGCCATGCGACTCTATGAGTCATTATGCCAATACAGAAGAAGTGATGGGACCGGGGTCGCTATTCTGGGGGTGAAATGGATGATTGAACGCTATCAATTGCCACAGAGCTATACGCGAATGCCTGATTTCAGGCGCAGATTCCTCAATCCAATTGTCGAAGAGATCAATAAACGAACGCCAATAAGTCTTGATTATATTGAAAAAAAATCAGGTCGTATGACGACTCACATCGTATTTTCCTACACTGAAGTGTGACAAATAACCCTCCATGTGTACGTCGTCAGGTTTTTTTTCCCATGAAAGACCAGCACATATCGCAATTATCTAACATAGCTCCCCAGAGTGAGGGTAATATGTCACAGTCATCCAGAAATCCTGATTGCTCAAGGCAATATGTCACACACCGTTCAATATATTGAGGGTAGATTGTCACACTATTAGCCCAATTCAAGGTTCGAAAAACACTCCAAGAAAAAAAATCTTATAAACTATTAACACCCAAAATTTCATACTTCATATTTATTATTTTATCACTCCATTTTAAAATACGCGTCTATGGCTTCGCGAACCAACGCACTGACATTTTTAGGCGCGACTCCCGCACGCTTATTGGCCAGAGCCCTATCTTCAAGCTCACGCAGCAAGCCTTCAGGTAACGATATAGTGGTTCTGGTTAGCGCTTCAGGCTGTAAGGACGGTTTTTTCTCTTCACCGTAAGGTCTGTCAGCCAACCGGTTCGCCAGTGCTTCGGCGTCAGCTTCAGTCACTTCTTTACGCAACTGGGGCTTTTTAAGTGCCATCAGAAAACCTCCTGTAACAAAGCCAAAACTTCCGCTTTCGCATTCTCATTGTCGGCTTCCAGTACTGAGCGTCCATCGGACATCACATCACGATAAATTTTTCGGTAGCACCCGACACTACTCAGAGGAACCAGCCCATCGAACTCTTTCACATACTCAAGAAACTCATTGCGTTCCGTACCCCGTATCAAGGGATTAGTTGTCGCCATCGTCTGATAACACCAAGCTTTTAATTCGGGATTCAAATCTCGCATACTCTCCAGCTGCTGCTGAAGTTCCATCAACGTATCCAGATCCAACTGGGAACACTGATGAGGCGCAATGATTTGATGGGCAACGGTACCGCCGGTGATCAGTTCCCGACTGTTACGACCAGCGACATCGACAATAACCTGACCAAACCGGCTCTCCAGACTTTTTAGCGTCTGGGAGATATTGTCACGTTTCTCAATCAAGGTGATGGCCGGTATAAGTCCCGATAGCTCCCGTTCGGCATACCAGCGAGAGGCGGAGCGCTGAACATCTGCATCAACCAGACAAACGTCCTCCCCGCGCAGTGCCAGGCCAATGGCGATATTGATGGCAGTCGTGGTCTTGGCCGCGCCACCTTTGTTACATCCGACAATCGTGATCATCGTCCACCCTCAGTTTAGGTCAATTATCCGTATTACATCATAAGTATGAATTGTTATCTATAATCTATTAAGTATTAAGTATTAAGTATTAAGTATTAAGTATTAAGTATTAAGTATTAAGTATAATGCTACTATTAATCAATAAGTAACTATTTTTTATTTCACAATTTCCTTGCGAACATCGATGGGGACAGGCCTGAATTCACCATCACTGCTCATGGGAATAGCACAGATCAGCCGTCGTGCATCATCCGCATTCATACTGAACTTCACACCAAACTGCTGGCCTACCTCAAGGGTAAATACTTTGGTATACACTTCGGTACTCTTCAATTCTTTATGACCCATAAAAGCCTGGACCACTTTCAAGGGTACACTGTGCTGGATCAGGTGCATGGCATAGCTGTGCCGAAAAGTTTTGGTGGTCACCGGATTCACCCGAAACACAATCCCGCCACGTTGAGCACTGTCCACCGCGCGGGTCAGCCAGTTACGTGCCGTGTCATCGGTGATCGGCCACAACGGTTCATGCCGTTTCGGTTTGAATGTGGCCAGATATTCTCGTAAGCGCAGCGTATAGGTTTGGTCTGATAAGGGGATTGCTCTATCAAATCCCTGAATTTGCTCTACTTTCGTGGGCCGTCCCGGTTTACGCCGGCGCTGCTTGAGTGTCCGCAGCACAATAAAAGGGCGGCCTCCTTCCAGCTCAATGTCGGCTGGGGTGATAGACAGGGCTTCATTAATCCGGGCCCCGGTATTCCACAGCGTTTCCATCAGCAACCGTTGATGCAAGTCAACAAAATACCCGAGCAGCACCGCCACTTCGGGTGCCAACAGGTATGCCGGCGTGCCAAGATTGGCCCGGAGCGCCATATTGCGCAGTTCGGCCGCGCCCTGCCAGTCAAAATAGTTGCCGATCGCGCTACGCGAAAAGTTTTCCGGTTCGTGGGGGATAAGGCTCAAGTTTTCAATCTCCGCGATCGTTTGGCTAATGACCTGTCATGTGACAACGCGCCCTCGATTTTGCTAAGTGTCATCACCATTGTGCCGTAAAAGTCACGTGCAGCCGAGCGCAATAATTCCCTGATCGGATCCGGGATCATTCGGGTATTTTTCTATAATGGATTAAATACCGAGTAAAGAAAACAAAAAAAGGGTCGCGACAGACGCCCGTCATGCCGTGACCCTGTGCCTCTTGGCACCTCATAGTGTATGAATATGAGATTAAAAACACAAGATATAGTCTTACACACAGAAAAGGGGATAACTTAGGGAGGATTCGGGGCTTTAACGCAAAAACCGAAAGGATCTTAATCGGTACTCATTGAGCCAGAACGTCACCAGAAGGTGAGAGTTACCACATGGACTTCCAAAGGAAGCGAGAATAGTGGAAGAGGATTGAGAAATAGAAAATTCTTTCATTGATCAAAAAACGCATAACACGTCAACATTACAGAGCACCAAATAAATATCAGGAAAAACCCTATCAATCCATCAACCAAACAGATCCGCATGACTGCCAACACGATACAATTTCAATTCAGTTGCCGTTTGTTGGTAAACTAATAATAATTTTGGCGCACCATGACACTCTAAATACCCGATATAATTTCCCACTGGTAGACAGATCCATTCCCAAAGCCTGAGTATTGGCTTTGGCTGCAGCCTTAATATTAGCATCAACGCGGGCTCGAATAACAGAAGCGCTCATTTCATCTCCCCTTAAGGAGTTTATAACTTGACCACATTGTAGCTATAATAATGTAGCTACATATCAAGTAGGGCAATACATAATATTGGTGTTTCAGTTCGTTACCTCAAAAACCGAAAAGGATCCCAAATGAAAATAAAGGAAAAGAAAGACGGGAATTAATAAGAAGGCGTTCTTAAATCTCTAGGATCAAGAAATCAATCGCGGCAACCAGCTCGTCACGCAACCGACGTACATCCTTAACCTGATTATCTGAATTCAGGCTTTTAACATCTATTGTAGTCAGTAAACTTGTCATTATTACATAATCTATCTTATCTACTGTTAAGATAGGAGACAGCACCTTTACTTATGAGTTTACCGGTTGCTTACAGGCCAAAGGAATGACCAGTCGGGCACTAAGATGGTATATAAAATCTGTCTGAACATCAATGGAATAGAGGTATTTTTGTTTGTTCCTGACCGTGTTTTTGTAAACAAAAAATAGTACAGGGTAACTTAGGGGCTATAATCAGGCCCCAGAGAGTGGCCGAATAAAGTTTCATAAAATGGTTAATGATAATTAATTACTCCAGAAGTCAAAAAATTATTAGGGGACAAAATAACATGATTATTAATGAAAACTGTTTTTATATTTATTATTTAGATTTTCGTTACCGCTATTTTGATAATTTTCAAACTAACCACCCGCTCAATTTTATAAAATGTCGACTATTAAAGAATGTAATTTGTTATAATAAATAAGCTCACGGCGCATGGTATGCGCCATGAAATTTACAGGTAAAGTGAAAGAGAACATTATAGTGTAATGCCCTTTTCGCTGAAAGCTCATAGATCATGATATAGGTCCATTATCATATATAGATATTGGCTTATCAACATTATCGGGCGAAATATACACAGCCCTGTTTGAAAAAAGGTTATTACCTGAACCAGATGCCAGTGCCAAAAAACTTCCCGACCCAAGCCATTCATAGCTTATAGGATATCCAGCAGTACAAATGTTATTAATAAAAGCGGATCTTTCACATATATACCAAGCTGATGCAAAAGAGAATGTGAATGAATATACGTGGCCCTGAGTAATAAAAAATGGACTTAAAATACGATCAATCCCCCTCCAACCGAAAGGAATGGTAGGATAAGGGGTTATACTGCCTAAAAACAACGGGTAGTTAACAATCGAAAAGGTAATGATTGCTTCGGCATACACTGTTCGATCATCGCTGACCTCGGCTCTGGCTACGAACTCGCCTGGCGAGCTACTCTTGTAATAGATGATCGCATCACCATTATTATCGGTGCGTCTAGCGTAGGGTGCTGAGATTGGGTCGATAGGATATATTCTTAAATTCCCTTCGATAGGATTGCCGTTATATGTCAGGTGGAACAGTACGGAGTTTTCAAAATTGGGATCGGCAAAGGCATCATTAACAAATATTCGAGCCGTTAAAACATAACCCGGCGTTATTACGGGGACAAACTCCAGCAAAATAGATTCTTCAACCGTGGGATCCTCATCCAGCCGAGCAGTCAGAATCACTTGCTGCGGTTGGCGATTCGTCAAACCCACATCAACGAGGCCGTTAAAATTGGTTTTAGCGTTAGTAATGGTAAGCAATGCACTTTCGGTAACATAAAAATTGACCTTTTTATCATACACCGATTGATTGGAGAGACTGACCAGTTTGAACTGAGCAGCATTTAAATCAATTCCATCTGCGAATGAAAAATTGTCTAATACCTGAACTTGCAATTGATAGTCATTTGCTACAGCTGGGTCAGAAAAAGCGGACTGACTGAAAGCGGTATGCCGTGCAAATTGGCCAGTTATGATGATGGTTTCATTGCAGGTATCGGTAAAATATACCATGGCTTCACCGCAATTATCGGTAATAACTGACATCTGTTGGCTACCATCACTGAAACGGGCATTACCGGACAGCGTAAAACAAATGGGGCGGCCCGACAGTGGCTTGCCCTTCTTTGTCAGTGTGGCAATGCCGGTATTATGACATTGACCGTTTGCAGGGGCGCCAGACGATGAATTTATTACTAGGCAAATACCATCGGTTTTAGGATATTCAGTAATATTATTACGAAGCATAACAACCTCCTGATAACTAACGATTCCTATAAAAACCTAACCATTTAAAAAATAATATATTTTAATGACCTACGGCAGACATTCAAACCCATCAGGTAATAAATCATGGTTGTGGGCCTAGATCTGTAACTGTAACTTCTAATTGTCTCAGTACGGGGTATATATTATATACTCTTGAATACCTATTTTCACCGAGTCCAGAATAAAGAGCTTTAACTCGGTAAAGTGCTGAAATGTGTTCGTAGCTTTCAGTAAAACCAGATGTACAGCCTTGATTAGGGACCCAGACTGAATTTACAGGGCACTCCATTGGATAATAAGAACTACTTATTCCGTTACTGTAAATATGATTTTGTGTAATATAAAATCTGCCTAAAATATCGCTAATACTTAAAACCCCAGATGAAGGTAAAACTATGTTAAAAGTGCCAAGTTCCAAAGGATAAACTACCTCTGCAAAATAAATACTTTGTTCAGCGTATACCCTATTGTCTTCGGCCAGCGCTGCTCTAACCATAAAGTTCCCTGGTGCTGTACTGGTGAAATAAGCGGTATAAGTACCGTCCTCTGCTGTTGTTACAGTGATGGAGTTATTATTAATATCAGATATTCTTAAATTACCCGAAATTCCAACGCCAAGCTGCGTTAAGGTAAAACGCACATAGTTACCTCGATTAGGGTCGTTTAACGCATCCGTAGTTAACGGAGTCGCCGTTATCACATAATCTGATTCTACCGCGCGCTCAAATGTCAGATTGACATATTGATTCACCATCGGGTCTCCATCTAAAACTGCAGACAATCTCACCTCCTCCGGTTCCAAATTCGTCAAACCGACATCCACTAAACCATTGTAATTAGTACGGCCGCTAGTATTGATGAGCTGTGCGCTTTTGGTAACGGAAAAAATGACATTTTTATTATATACTGAGATATTTGAGGGGCTCACCAACCTAAACTGGGCTGCATTGGCGCTCTTTCCATCGGCAGCTGAAAAATCAACCACCACTCTAACCTGCAGCTGAAAATCAGTCGCTGACGGCAAAGCAGAGAAGTCGGCCTGACTGAAAGCCCTGTGATGTGCAAATTGGCCAGTTATGGTGATGGTTTCATTGCAGGTATCGGTAAAACATACCATGGCTTCACCGCAATTATCGGTAATAACTGACATCTGTTGGCTACCATCATTGAAACGGGCATTACCGGACAGCGTAAAACAAATGGGGCGGCCAGGCAGTGGCCTGCCCTTATCTGTCAGTGTGGCAATGGCGGAGTTAGTGTCTATACCATTTGCAATAGCGCCTGATGAGGATTTAATCGTAAGTTGAACAGCATCTGGGCAAGGATAGTTATCACTCTTGTTATTATGCATATAATCCTCCTATAGATTTCACTGTGTTTACGGCAAAAATATTTTGAAAACATGGTTTAAGTTTAAGGTCAATTTTGATAAAAAATATTATTGAATTTTACACAATACCATCTAGCCTAATATTTAACGATTAGCCAAGATTCGAAGATCATTTAATAAAATTAAAAATTAATTAACCATATCAACATCATGATATAATTGCAGTTCATACAATTATAATAATTTACTATCTCAAATTATTTTTAAATACCGTTAAAAAGGTGGAGGTATAAAATTTATATGCCTCCATATAATCATTAGACAGTTACTAAAAATCCAAATAAGTATCGTTATCAGCATTGCCATCCGTATAGTTTGCTACGATCCTAACTTGTTGTCTCACAGGGCTCGTGACGTTAATAGTAATCTGTCCCATTAGGTTGGTGTCTATGTAGCCAGGGATTATTACTGGAATGTCGGCAGGGTTTGTGCTCACTATCTCCGGACGAAAACTCATATATCTACCAGGCTGTATGGCACCAGAAGTATTACGTAAAGTATAACGCACTGTATGGGTACCGCCAGGCGCAACGATGCCAGATGTCAATACTTGTGCAGTAATGTAATGTGTTATCACAGGAAAAAAACTAATTAAGGTGTAATTATTAACTGATGTATTACCTAACAGATAAGCGGCGATTTCAATGTCTTCCACCATACTGTTTGATATGGTCAGTACAATCTGACCATTCGTATCGGTTTGAGGCGATGAAGGGCTCAAGTTAGCAGTTGAGCTATAAGTAGAGAACGTTAGCTGTCTCGACGGTACCGGTTGATTAGTTACGTCATTCCAAAGAGTATATACGATGATATTAGATTCAGAAGGGCTTGCCTGCGCATTATCGCGCTGAACAAAGGCAATGATAGAAAGTTCATTAATATCAATGACTTCATCGAAAGTTGAATAGCTCAAAGCGTTAATATTTTCGTATTGACTACTGACGCAGACCGTTTCCGCCTGACGATCTGTAAAGGTTACCGTAGCTACACCACAGGCGTCGGTTACTGCAAAAGTCCGGTTGCTCCCATCGCAGAACAATGCGCCGCCAGAGAGAGTGAAACAAATCTGATATCCGCATAAGGGTGTGCCGCTAGTCGTTAATACGGCAGTAGCGCTGTTAGTATCGTAACCATCTGCCTTAGCATTTGATGTCGAGCTTAATGTTAGGCAAACTGGTCTACAAGGTAGTGTGGGTGCCGCGTGTTGCTCTTGCATATAATACCTCCGACGAGTAAACGACTTTTAGCCTGTAACCTTTGTTTAATTTTTTTAGCTTGCATATATAGGTTTTCGATGGAATCGATTATTTACCATCGCCATAATATTCTAAAAAAATTCTACAGTTGTACTATTCGGCGTGCCTGATCCTGATGCCAGCGTGGCTATTACCCGCACTGACTGAACATATCTATTTGTCAACGTAAGGGTAAGATAACCCTCTAGGTCAGTATCTCCATAAGGTATAGATAGAACTGCATTACCATCAGCGTTAAAAACAATTCTTACATTGGCTAGGGCCAAGTTATTTTGATCTAAGGCCCGATAACGTATTACATTCTGACTAATGCCATTGGCGGTGGCTCTGCCATTAATAACTTGCACCAATAGTCGTTGTGTAGTTATTAATTCAAGAAAAGTCACTCGTATACGAATGTAAACTAAGTTGGGCGCATCATGTAGACGAGCGGTCACGGTTACAGTTCCAGGCGACGAGCTCCTTACTTGTAAAACGGTTACACCATCATTATTTGTGGTGTCACTGGTCGGTGTCAAAGTGGCAGGCACATCAGAGGAATAATCTAATCGCCTGCCGCGTACTGGGCGATTCAATTCATCTGTTAATAAGAAATTGATGATATGTGGATTGCCACTTCCCGCCACGATATCTATTGTTAATACTTCCGCACTTAATGATAGGTTATTATCTACAGTTGGTGGGCCAAAGGTCGAACTATCATTTACAAAGTCGCTGCTAAATACTGCTCTGACTTGTACAGTTTCTACTTGTTGATTGACAAAGAAAACCGTAGCTTCACCTTGGTTATTAGTATTAACAGTTATCGTGGAACTCCTATTTAGAACAAACAGTGCCGACCCATCTACGGAAAATACTATGGGCGCACCATCAACGTAATCTTCACCTGACATGAGTACTACAGTGAAGAAATTTGTTGCAATTCCGTTGGCCTCAGCACCAGAAGTTATGGTTACAAGGTTTAAGGAATAATCAATTGCCGGAAGGTCAGCTTGGTAACGGCATGAATGCATATATCCCCCGGAGAAATGTCATATTCATTAATTAAAAATTCGTCAATAACAAATGGCTTACACGAAATAACCATATTTTGATGCTGCGTCATAATACCAAAGATGGAACCACGAAATTAGTCACAATTGATTTAGTCGTACCGGTTTGTTGCGGTAGCGTGAGCACAACTGTAGTAAGTTCGCTTACAGGACTTACCAAATCAATTGTTGCCGAATTATCTGTGTTTAATGGAAACGTCATTTCTCGTAATGTGGTGCCGTTAAAACGTGCAAAAGTGGAAGTTATCTGCGCGTGGACCAAAGTAAGGGGTGTACCCGTACCACTACCGAAGGCCTGCGTTTTTAGGTATATTGAATTAACGGTCCTGTTATTAGCAGGGGCGCCTATTGAGTAATTAACCGATTTAATATCACCGCTGCCTATTCGGTAGGGGCCCGTAAACGTGAATAACGTGATGTTATTTGCATTATTAAAATAATCATAAGCGCTCACAGAAAACGGTCCCTGTTCCTCAGAAAATACGCTAAAATCGGCCTGGCCATTATCGCCAATTGACATTTCAACATAATTTCTGCCTGAATCCCCAATTGCAATCAATCCTGGAGATGTGGTGCTAATGAAAATTTTTTGGCCTGGTTGCCCTGTCACGACCCCACGATTAAATGGCTTGACATTAATGGCAGCTAAATCGTGGTTTGATGCATTTCTCGTTACGACCATCTGCAATTGATCACTTGGAATGGTCGAACCGGGAGTGATTTGAAGAGTAACAATCTCCGAAAATGAAGTGGGATTTCTAAAGTCATCAATAGTGTAATAAACTTCGTAATTACCTATTGTTACATAACGTTGATCCACAAGGAATTCAACAGGGTTAAATTCATAATCATCGCCTAAAACTTGGTAGGCAAAATTTACCCCATTCCACCAAAGATTAACTTCATCTCCTGGGCCCTCTCCTTGGCGTATCGGGATTCTGATTCTAACTCCCCCATTCACTGAGACGCTAAGTATGGGTATAATATTAGGTATTGTTCCCGCTTGTGGAAAAATAGGGGGTAAAAGCGCCATATTAGCTCCTGTAATCGACCACAATTTAAATATCATATCATCATGGTTTGAGTCATTAATGAAATATTAAGGCTTGTTCCAGTAGAATCAAGTCTAACTTTTAGCATTAAACTACTAAAAATAGTGATTTCATATTTCATTAAATATTTTTTCGCTTTGCTTAATTAAACATTTTTTTAGAGTAAAAAATAAATCAGGTGTTTGAAAATAATTATAAATAATCTTTACGCAACGATTGAATACATTAATAGGTTTTGTTGAATAATCGAACTTTTTACCGCCATTATGATCTGATCATTCTCTTTCTGACAAAACAGCTACGTACCGTGGCAAAGCAAAAGTTCAAAATCACTAACTGGAAGGCTTACAACAAGGCCCTTATCACCTAGGGATACGCACTTTTGTGTTGATGAAACAGAACTTCACGCCAGGGGCTACGAGGTAACACCTCCTATTAGTGGTCGCCAACAACATTATTCCGATATGACCATTACCACCGTATTGATGCTGAAACGTATTTTCGGTCTGATACTTCGGGCCCTCCAAGGCTTCGTCGACGCCATTTTCACCCTGATGAAAGTGCCATTGAACTGTCCTGGTTACACATTCGTCAGCAAACGGGAAAAGTCCGTGAATGTCCCGTTTAAAACGCCAACGCAAGGTGAAATAGTGCACCTCGTTATCGACTCCACGAGGCTCAAGGTCTTTAGTGAAGGGGAGTGGAAAGTGAAATAACACGGTCAGGAAAAACGGAGTATCTGGCGAAAACTGCATTTGGCGATAGACGTACAAACATATGAAGTTATCTGCGCTGACCTGTCATTGAGCAATATCACCGATACGGAAACCTTTCCATGCCTCATTTCGGCAGACGCATCGTAAAATCAAGGTCGCATCAGCGTATGGATCTTACGATACGCGTATGTGTCGCGATAAATTAATACGAAATAAAATCAATGTGTTAACGCCCCCTCCTGAAGCTGAGCTCATTATTGGCCCGCAGACTACGCAGACCGAAATAAAACAGTGGCGAACCAGCGTTTTACCGGGGACAACACACGGTGGAAAAGCATGACGGGTGAGCACAGACGTTCGGTAGCGGAAACGGCAATATGTACAGGGTAAAACAGCTGTTGGGTGGTCACCTGACCTTGCGTGATTATAATGCGCATTCAGGGGACTATTTTTCCCCAATCTGATTTATTCAACAAAGCCGGTTACACATCTCTATTTTGATGATCTATTACATATTTTATAAAAAAATCATTTCAGTCATTAAGCGAAAGAATAAATATATCAATCAGTTAAATTTTTCACTTGGTGATTTGACATGAAGTAGTTAAATAAACCCAGAAAAACAATAGGTTATTATAATTACATATTTTAAGTATGGTTTATCCAGACATGCTGTAGAAGAAATACTAAACCAGAGTGAAAAACAGTAAGTACTCAAAAAGTATCGGTAATGAAAAAAATGGGGTGAGAACTAATGCAGAACCATTATAAAAAATCCAAATAAATTAATGACTTATTTAAAACACACATATTGTAGGAAATTCCCTACTCATTTTATATTTTTCGCCTATATTAATATTTATATGTATTAAGTATAAGTATAAGTATAAGTATAAGTAGAATCAGGATCTCGAATGGTTTAAAAGCAGTGATGCCATATTCTAATTTTCCCTGTGAATATTAAACCACACCTATTTATAGGTACCATTAATTATCTGGCTTATGCAATACCATAACGTATAGGTCACTGTAACCAGGATTCGTATCATGTCGGGATTTTTTGCTTTGCTTTATAGCACTATCGTGACTCTTAGATTTCTACAGCCAACTGAGGTGATGACTGATAGAATTGAGCATAGCAATGCTGCCTCAAAACCGCTGATCCTGGTAGCATGGATAGTTGTTTTGTTGCAAATTTTATTGCCGCTAAGTCTCACCTTCACTCCGGCAATAGCTGCAACTTTAGCACAATCAAATGCAATAGTTACCGAACCCGATGTGTTAGACCCATTCGCTGAGAAAATGGCATCGAAGCCTCCCTCTCCAGATGATAAAAAAAATCAAATTGAACAATTCTGGCAGCGAAATAAAGCCCCTTCGTTAGCTGATGATATCTCAAGCTTTGGCGCCAAGGTTCGGCCTAATAACACTGAGGGAGACGCCTTAGGCATGGCGCGCTCAGCCATTAACGGAAAAGTGAACGATGCGGCCAGACAATGGCTTAACCAATTTGGCACCGCGCGCCTGCAGCTTAACATCGATAACGACTTTCATCTTGACGGCAGTTCTCTTGATATGCTGCTACCACTTTATAATCAGCCGAAAAATATGCTGTTCACCCAGCTTGGCGTGCGCAACAAGGATAGCCGCAATACCCTGAATGTCGGCTTGGGCGCCAGAATCTGGCTGGGTGAGTGGATGGTTGGCATGAATTCATTTTATGACTATGACTGGACCGGTAAAAACCGTCGTATGAGCATGGGGCTTGAGGCATGGCGTGATTATCTAAAGCTCTCAGCAAATAATTATTTTCGTCTAACCGACTGGCATGAATCGCGAGATTTCGAGGACTATAATGAACGCCCAGCCAATGGCTTTGACGTACGCGCAGAAGCCTATCTGCCCGCTTACCCGCAGTTGGGCGGCAGGCTCATTTATGAGAAGTATCGCGGTAATCAAGTGGCGTTATTTGGCAAGGATAATCTGCAAAAAAATCCCTACGCCGTTACCTTAGGCATTAATTACACCCCGATTAATTTAGTGACCATCGGTGTCGACCACCGCCAAGGGAAAGGCAGTGCTAATGACACAAATATAAGCCTGCAAGTGAATTATCGCATCGGCGAAAGCTGGCAATCTCAAATTGACCCCGACGCGGTGGCGGCAAGCCGTACTCTAGCAGGCACCCGTTACGATCTTGTCGATCGCAACAACGACATCGTGCTGGAGTACCAAAAGCAGCAGGTGATAAAACTGACTCTGCCCGAACAGCTTATCGGCCTCGCGGGAGATAAAGGCAGTATCACTGCACAGATCACATCAAAATACGCTGTCGACCATGTAGAATGGGACACCTCTGCGCTGATGGCGGCGGGAGGCGAAGTGAGTCAGGTTGAGAAAAATGCCTTGGAAATTACCTTCCCGCCTTATAAAGTCAACGGCGGTGCTGCCAATATTTACGAAATAAGCGCCATTGCTTATGATGTTAAGAATAACTCATCAAATCGCGCCACTACCCGTATAGAAGTTCAGCCGTCACTGGCTATGATTACTGCCGCTAATCTGCGCTTGGAAAATAGCCCCGCAGCAGCTAACGGCATCGCCATTATTGACGTACGGGCCCTAGTTACCGACTCTAATGGCAATCCGGTGGCGGGACAAACCGTTACTTTTAGCGCCACTAATGACGCTACCATTACTACCGTTATCGGTACTACTGGTCCAGACGGCCTGGCCACCGCTAAGCTAACCAGCTTTTCCGCCGGCATCAGCGTGGTTACCGCTTCCCTGAACGGCACTCCGCGCACGGTTAACGCCACCTTTATAGCCGACAGTGCCACGGCCCGCATTGACACTCTACGGGCTATTACTAATGATGCTATTGCCAACGGCAGCTCAACAAATACCGTGGAAGCCACGATTGTCGATGCCCACGGCAATAAGCTTGCCGGCCAGCAGGTGACATTTAGCGCCACGAATGGCGCAGTCGTTACCACAGTTATTGGCACGACGGGGGAGGATGGTATTGCACGCGCCACCCTAACTAACGAGACCGCTATCATCAGCGTAGTTACTGCGCAACTGGTTAGCAACCTGACCGAGAAAGAAGTTAACGTCAACTTTATACCAGACATCGATACCGCGCGCATAACCGCTGCTGATATGAGGATAGTACGCGATAATGCATTGGCGAATAATATTGAAACTAACGAAGTGTTGGTAAGAGTTTCAGATGCCACAAATAATGACCTTATCGGTATCCCCGTTCATTTTAGCATAACCGGGGGCGCGACGTTAGACGACACGACTGCCGTTACAGGTACTGGTGGTATAGCCAGAGTGACGCTAAGAAGTACTAAAAGCGCAATAATGAATGTGGTTGCCACGCTGGATAATCGCAGTACACAGAATGTGTCCCCAACATTCGTGCCCAATCCGGCCACCGCACGAATTTTAGCGCTGCAGGTAACCAAAACCGACTCGGCCAGCAACGGCTCTGACTTTAACACTGTAGTGGCAACCGTGGTTGATCAATATGACAATAAACTTCCAGGACTGACTGTCACATTTACGTCCTCTAATCTAACGGCGGTTCTAACACCGCTAAGCGGGGGCTTAACCGATGCAGACGGAAATGCTACCGTCAATCTGACGAATTTAAATGATGGTTTGAGTCCGGTTACCGCCACGATTAACGGCAGCAGCATGACCAGAGACACTAATTTTACGTTGGATATCACCACGGCGCGTATTGTTCGCATAGCACCTGTCATCAATAATTCACCGGCCGATGGGGCCACCGCAAATACGGTCGAAGTGGAAATTCGAAACGCGCAAAATCAGTTATTGCCTAACGTTCCGGTGCACCTAACCACCGGAAATGG
The DNA here is from genome assembly GCF_041538325.1 of Yersinia sp. 2466 StPb PI. Lineage (NCBI taxonomy): Bacteria > Pseudomonadati > Pseudomonadota > Gammaproteobacteria > Enterobacterales > Yersiniaceae > Yersinia > Yersinia sp. 2466 StPb PI. Next base: position 21,509 of record NZ_JAULSL010000002.1, read on the forward strand.
CGCCAGCCCGACTGCTGTAACCCTGCCAACAAATGCAGTAGGTGTGGCGACGCTAAGTTTAACCAGCGGAAACCCTGGGCCAAGCGCTATCGTTGCCACGTTGGACAATGGGGATACGGCATCAACCAGCGTAACCTTTGCCATTAACATTTTTATTGGCTCAATTAGTGTGACGCTTGATCACGGGACCTCCGACGGCAAAGAAGCCAACCAGGCAGTGGTTCATGTACATGACGCACATAATAACGGCATATCTGGCGTTAGTGTCACCTTAACTTCCCCCGGTTCAGCCGGCACCTTCCGCGATGTAACGCCTCCCGGTGCCACAACCGATACAAATGGTAATATCACCCTTGAATACACGTATACCCGCGCAGAAGCGATTAACATAACCGCTAATGTTGCCGGTGCCGCGCCGTTAAGCAACGCCGGGGGGGATTTTACCATTCCCACTATTACCCAAAATATTACGGTGGCGAACGCACTTGTCGGGGATAATGTAGAAGGGACCGCGACCATAACCACAGCGCGAGGTTTGCCCTATGCCTCTGGAAATGTAGCCATTAATCTAGAAAGATTTAATGGCGCCACGTTCATCCCTGTTCCCGGCAGCGTTACCAACCCTTCGGCTACTCAGACTGATAGTTCGGGAGAAGTTCCACTTTCCGGCACAAGTTCCATTGCTGTCCTGAACGTTTATTTTATTGTGACCATGGTTGACGTGAACGAAGGAACAAATAACCGTAATGGCATCATTGATGGAGCCCAGCTTGCTTTCTTTTAACTGACGCTAAGAGCCACTGATATAGCGGAATATATCAGTGGCCAATACGCTGTTAAAAATCTGCAATAACATATTTTATAGCCTTTTTTGATAACTGAATTCTAAAAAAAACTATTGAATCTATATGCCCTCCGATTACCATTTCCTCACCACGAACTTATCCTGACGATTCCCATTAAGGAGTTTAAATGGCCTTAAACTTAGTTGCACAAGCAATACCTTTCGCAGCTACTCAAGCTAACGCCGTAATAGTGCGGGTTATAGTGACAAATACGTTAGATGGCACTCCGGTAGAGGGCGCCACAGTATCGTTCACCACCACATCACGCTATTTCAACATCGCATCACCTAGTATACCTACGCCCCGTGCTGGCACGGTAGAAACTAATGTTAATAATGAATATTCTGCCGCACCGCCAGGCTATAATTTTTATAGAATCGTGCGCATTAGGGTTACCGCAACTCGAGGAACAGAGACAGTATCTCAAATAGTCACGATCAATTATTTCAATCCAGAGTTACGCGCGCCAATAATATACAACTTAGCTGCAGAAGAAAATCCTGGATTAAGCGACGCCATTATAAATTCACAGTCGATTGCTAGGGGAATTCTTGTTAGAGTACCTATAATAAATGTTGAGGATTTGTTATTTGTGACTGTATTTTGGGGTAACGAATATGTTGAAATACCATACGAAAATCAGACTAATATTGCTTTTAATTTGCTTGAAAAATTTAATCCTCTGGAAACACTTGTCGTGGGTACCTATAACGTATGGTACACTTTTACCGATCAGGCAGATAACGAAGTGGGATCAGTACCCATCGTCGTGCGTGTGCAGGATACTCCTTATGCAACGGCAAGCTTAATCGCCCCAAGGCTTGAGCCGGCCAGCCTGTATAATGTAATAAACAAAGAAGCGCTGAACAACCCAATTACACTTGTTGTACCTCCCCAAAGTGGCCCAGATGGCAGTTGGCTTATCAGACCTTATCTGGATATAGTAACTCTAAACGGTACTTTAATTAACACTATCACTATCACTGTCCCCTCACCCTTCATTACATTTGCAGCAGGTAAACAGATCACATTAAGTAATACGATATTTGACAATTATAATGGGGTCAGGGGTATATTCCGTTATACATTACAAGATAGTAACACTATATATAATTCAGCAACACTCCGCACTGTCATTGATGTTGTTGCACCAAGCAATTTAACCGACACTCCCGAATAAATTAAAGATGCTAAAAAAGGACATTGCATTTTTTTTGAGAGGCTTTAATACTCAAAATATAAGTCTATTTTATTATCATTCATACTCTCTAAGGAATGATCATGTCTAACCAAATTACTTTAACCAGTACGCCACAATTTCAACCGCTAGGCGAGCAAGCTGCGGATGCCAAGATAACGGCAGTTGTCATAGACGACGAGACGGGTGAACCCTGCTCGAATGTCACTGTCAGCTTCAAAACTGCAAGCCAGCATATTCATTTCAGCAAAGACAGCCAGCGTACTGATTCGGAAGGTAGAGCCACCGTGGCAGTGCATTTTTGGCAATCTGAATCAGATTATCGTCAATCTGCAATACAATGTGTCACCATCACCGCCTCTGTTAACGGTGATTATGACTTTATAAATTTGTTTTTTTACTCTAACGAGCTGCGGCCAGCTTATATAACCAACCTTGCTGAGGGCAATGTGCTTACCGGTGAATCCATCGCTAGCGGAATACAGGTTATCATCAGTCTTTCGCCTGATTCTGATCCAGGCGATATTTATCGGTTATTCTGGGGCAAGGAAACGGTGGAGCGGGCCTATGATGGGTCAAATTTCCCCTGGATAGTTAACATATCTGAGATATTCCCTTACTCATCAATTTTTTCCGAAGGCGACTATCCGGTTTATTATAAAATCATCAATAGTGCCGAGAATTCTGTCTATTCAAAACCAGTGATAGTCAAAGTCGTTATAAATCATGCAACGATACCCTGTCTGGCGCCCCCCATACTTCCTGAGAAACTCCATGGAGTTATAGACTTTAATGCCATAAGAAATGGTATAAAAGTTATTATTCCGCGAGATGATCGCGTGGAGCATATAAATGATAAATTTGATTTATTCATGTCTATCAAAACACTTTATGGAAAACCTATAAGGAATCTTATAATCAAACAAGGATATGTTACCGGCCGCCATACTGAAGCAAAAGTTGACTATAAGGACCTTGAAGGTTTCCGTAATGCTTATTGTGATTTTTATTACGAGATCTATAGCGAAAGTGATAATAGCAAGCTAAAGTCCACGGCCGCGCAATTTATTATCGACACAGTAAAGCCCAGAGGCAGTTAATTAATCTAAAAGACTAGCTAACCGATTAATAAAAACTCCGAATATTGATAGGCATCAATATTATTTAAATTTTCAAAATAAAATAAGATTAAGCAAAAAGTATAATGCTGAATTTAGTCATTCCAGAAATCAAAAAATGAAATTGATTAACAGTGATTTTAAAACAATTATAATAAGGCAAAACAGAGAAACTCCTCCATTGACTCGTTAAGGAATTTTTTATGCCAAAACATGATCAAATTACGTTAACAGCCACCCCGAAATTCCATGAACATTGCGGTAAAGGGGATTATTCGTTGGTGACAGCTTATGTAACCGAATGCGGATGCGGCAGGCCAGTTCCCTGTGTGCCGGTTAAGTTCACCACTAATTCCAAAGAGGGTAAATACACCCACAGTACCGTCGAAACGGATGAAAACGGTGTTGCCACAGCTAAATTTAATTATCCCTATACCGATGACAAAAAAGATTGTGAAGAAGAACACCTTTCCTTTACAGCCTCAATCCCTGGCGACAGCGTAACAATTTTAGCGGCGGATCCAAACCCCGATTTTAGGCCGGTTCGTATTCTAAATGCTACTCCGGTACCAGGTACAAACAATTATACTATCAACGGTGGGCAGATAAGCAACGGGATCACCGCCATTATCTATCTGCCCGGTACGGAGGACCAGTTTATAGCTGAATTACATTGGGGCACTCAAGCAGCGGCTCTATTGATAAACCCGACAGACCTCACCAAGACATTCAACATTACCAATGCAGCAGCCTTTACGCAAGGAGTGGTCTTAAGCGATGGTCCGCATACAATTTATTATACAATCGAAGATCAATTAAATAACCCAACCCCATCTGTTTCACAAATCGTCACAGTATCAGGCAGCCCTCTGCAGGGGCCAACTTTATTGGCGCCGAGTTTGCTGCCACCCACGCTTTACAATTTGATTAACGTTGCAGCCCTTGACGAGGACATATCAGTATCCATACCTGCTGATCAAGTATTGGCCGGTGAAACTGCCACAATTTTCCTGCGTCTACTTACCTTATCGGGTATTCAAAAAGAAACAAAAAATTTAGGCACAGTCAATGGCGCTGCTGGGCCAGATCCTATTACTCTTGTTTTAGATAATGCGTCATTAACAGATATACAAGCCAGCCGCGGTGATATCTACTACCAGAAAACCGTTGGAAGCCAGACCTTCACATCAGTTAGCCGTAGAATCACTGTCGATACCGTTTCGCCCAGTACTTTTGCTAACGAATTTGACGACGACGGCTATTGTTGTCACAAGCCATCAAACCCCTGTGAACCGGATTGCGGCACGAAGCCGCCAAAACCTTACGGGTCTGGTCATGGTCACAAGTCAAGTAAAAGATATTAATAGGCGGGCACTATATAAGATAAACAACTAGATTTCTTGGCCAGCTGTTTATCGGCGCCTTCTAACCTAATTAGGGATGATTGAATTTTATCAATCATCCCTTTTTCTTGGCTGTCACATGTTTGATCTTACCCAGCAATAGTGAACACGGCACTAAGTGAGTAAACTCTCAAACAGAGGTGACTCACATGACAAAAGCCGTATCAACCAGCAAAAAACCACGTAAACAACATACGCCAAAATTCCGTGCGGAAGCCCTTAAGCTGGCAGAACGCATCGGCGTAGTAGCTGCTGCTCGCGAACTCAGCCTTTATGAATCCCAGCTTTATGCCTGGCGCAGCAAACAGCAAAATCAGCATTCCTCGTCTGAACGTGAGCAGGAAATGTCCACCGAAATTGCCCGCCTTAAACGCCAGCTGGCTGAGCGGGACGAGGAGCTGGCCATCCTCCAAAAGGCCGCGATATACTTCGCGAAGCGCCTGAAATGAAGTATGTCTTTATCAAAAAACACCAGGTAGAGTTCAGTATTAAAGCCATGTGCCGGGTGTTCTGCGTGGCCCGTAGCGGATGGTATGCCTGGCGTAACTGGCGTGATGTGATAAATGTACGGCAGCAGTTCCGGCAATGCTGCGACAGTGTGGTTCATGACGCCTTTGAGCAGGCAAAACAGCGTTATGGTGCACCGCGCCTGGCTCATGAATTACATGCTCAGGGAAGATGCTTCAATGTCAAAACTATTACAGCCAACCTCCGCCGTCAGGGCTTGCGGGCAAAGGCCTCGCGGAAGTTCAGCCCGGTGAGCTACCGTGAACACGGGCTTCCGGTATTAGATAACCTGCTGAAACAGGACTTTTACGCCAGCGGCCCGAATCAGAAATGGGCGGGTGACCTCACCTACTTACGTACAGATGAGGGCTGGCTCTACTTTGCCGTGATCAGCGACCTGTGGTCGCGGACAGTTATCGGCTGGTCAATGTCCTCACGCATGACAGCACAGTTGGCCTGCGATGCGTTGCATATGGCGCTCTGGCAGCGTAAGCGCCCAACAAATGTCATTGTTCACACCGATCGCGTAGGGCAGTACTGCTCAGCGGATTATCAGGCGCTGCTGAAACGGAATAATCTGTGCGGCAGCATGAGCGCCAGAGGGAACTGCTATGACAATGCCTGCGCAGAGAGCTTCTTCCACTCACTGAAGGTGGAATGTATCCATGGAGAGCGTTTTACCCGCCGGGAAATAATGCGAACTACAGTGTTTAATTATATTGAGTGCGACTACAATCGCTGGCGTCGCCACAGTGCATGTGGTGGCTTCAGCCCGGAACAGTTTGAAAACCAGACCCTTGCTTAGCGCTGTGTCCACATTAAGCGGGTAAGATCATATGCACTTAATAATGCATGATTATTCATATGACTTAGCTCCTTAAGATAAAATTGAATTTTCAGAGGAATCTATTAAAGGCAAAAGGTTTTTATTAATAAACTCTTGATTACTCTTCATAAAATATATATGTCTTTGTATATATAGCTCCTTTCCATTAAATAAGAAAGGTAATAATTTTATTTTATAGTTTCGTTCTGTGATTATGTTGTTAACAGAAGACGGGAAAAAACCAACTGAATCACCTTTTTCAACCATCGATAGTTGCATATAAAGCTCGGGAATTGACAGGCGCTTGATCTTGCTTTTATTTTTTTCGAAATGCGATTCAATTTCTTGGTTAACATTGTCATTTAGCTGCAGTTCATATTGGACAAGGGCTTTACCGGCAATGAGATCATTGACTGAGATATTGTTGTTATCAACCCCAGTTTGAACTGCGAGCATTATGGCATCTGCTGATAATTCTCGATGAACAATGTCTGGTGGGCAAGGTAATTTCTTATTTGTGAAAAAAATCTGGCATAAACCATTTTTTAAGACATCATCCATATTGACTGAATCAGGTGAAAAATACTCCAATGAAATATCTTTTTTGGTTTCCTTGAATAAAGGTGATGTAAATAAGTTTGTCAGATAAGAATAATCATGGTGGTCCATGCCTAATTTAAAATTAGAACTGCTGATGTTATTTTTTGTGTTTTTTTTAAGGATTTTATTTTCAAGTTCACATACTTCTTGATAAACTGGAAGCAATAGTTCATACAGTTCGCGGCCATAGCTGGTCAGTTTTAAACCATTGCTGGTACGAATAAATAATCTATGTCCCAAGCTAATTTCAAACATTTTAATCGTTCGGCAGAGCGGCGATGGCGTTATGCAAAGAATCATTGATGCTAATCTTATAGATTGTTCCTGTGCGGTAATAATAAAATATCTCAACGTTTTAGATAATAAAATCATGTTAAGCCCTCGACATTATCAATTAATATTGTATCAAACTTATTCAAGGTTTTAGATATTATGTGATTGATGAAACTCACTCGGCCTCATTTGCCAAATGGCTATCGCCGCTTCCACTACACCAGATACCCACATCGTATGCCCAAGTAAGGATCTAGGCGCATTGATAATCAGTTTTTCCGCATGCGCACCAAGCACTCTTTTATTTGATTTCAGTTCTATGATATCCCCTAATTTAGTATAATATGCTTTCTTGTTGCAATACACCTAGGTATATAGGGTTATTGGGAATAATGCCCACCAAATATTGGGGCTTTTTTTGTCAACTCTTCTTATTGCTTGTATTAACCTGAATTCAATATTGATCAGCTCTACGTTGTCGACCATTAAAAATGGTTCACGATGCGGTATCATTTTTTAATGATATCTTGCCAAAATGATGTGTTTAACTCATTAGTAACATTTTGATTAAATATCAATTTCTTTTTTAAATGATTTAACTCAGCATTTACTATATTTAAATATGGCCTATAAAAATCGTTTGGCATCTGCATTTATATCTCCCACGGAATTACTAGCCATGAATTTGAGAGGTGTTTTTTACACGTCATCCTTTACAAACCACAAACCACAAACCACAAACCACAAGCTTAAATTGAATTAATCTTTAATTGAAAATAGAAAATAGATTATCTGAAATACATGATCAAATATGGTTTTTATTCATACATCTGCTATTAATCTGATAGATTATTTTTAAGCCTCCACCTCGGGAGAACCATTTTCATTAAAGTCAGCTAAATATATCACCTACAGGCCTGCCATCAATGACCTTTCCGCCAAGTGAACTAAAATACTCTTCCCAAAATAAGACTGCTTCTTCAGCATATTCTCCGGAGGAAACATTTTCTATTTCAAATACTTCAGAAATCTGATGGTTCTGGTTAATCTGCCAAGCATGTAATATCTGGTCTGGACAAATTTCTATCTGCTGCAATAAATACATTTCATGCGCTGGGATAGACTCGGACACAGAATCAATGTACAGGCTATAATCGCGAGTCAAACAGACTCCATAGATGTTATAACAAGTAGCTCCTACCATTATAATATCGCCCCCTTTCTATCAGTCATCTGTAATCCAGACTTCAGTTAAGAGATATTGATAACTGGATTGATAGAGAGTATATATCGTGTATCCAATAATGCTAGTGCATCCATAGATACGCTAAAAAGAGGACTTTCTATTTTAATAAAATACAATCAATTGAAATAATTAGGTATTTTAGTATTTTATTTGTTTGCTCACATAAGATCCATTTATGTTTTTTTGAAAAAAAATCAATTTACCACCAATTACAATTGATTATGTCGATTAATGTTGACATTAAGAAATTTAACACTGCAATATGTTGTTTTTTCCAATAAATATATATCATGACGCTGTAACAAACTGTAATAATGAACAGCAGCCCACCTGCGGATGGAGCTAAACCACTGTTAAATAGTAACTTTATTCAACTGTCGTAGCTCGCTATACTCCCGCGTATGCACATACTTCGCCCTGCAAAACTCCTCTTCCAAATTGATGATGTCTGGGGCCAGTTACTCACTAAATACGGCAACGCCACCCCGAATGGATCAAACGGGTCATCGAGCGGATACTCGCCTGCGGCACTGGCACCATGGGCGTTCGCCGATATTGCTGTACTTCCGCCCACTCTTCTCACACCAAATACTTCTGCCAACGTTGTAAAAGCAAAGGCTGCAGCGCCTACGGCATGAAGGCCACCGAGCAACGACACTTTTTCCCCGATTGCGAATGGCAGCACATTACCTTCACTATGCACGATAAAGTCTGGCCCGCTTTTGCTAATAACTGACTCTTGCTCAATAAACTCTTCGCCTATGACACCAATATCCTGCTCAAATGAGCCAAAAACTCGGTATCGAAATAGGTCTGTTTGTGGCCCTGCATGCCTACGGTCGCCAACTCAATCAGTATCCCCATATTCATCTGTCCTTCACCTGAGGAGGACTATGCTTCAAACACGGTGTCTGACGGTCAGCTTACTTCAAAAAGAAAATCGTTGAGTGTTACTGGCGTCAGGCTGTCATTGTCCTGCTGTGGGAAAGTGACGCCCCGCTCGATTTACCTGCTGTCGGCTATCAATCAATATATAAGGTACGACTGGGAGTGGTGACAGTTTCTTGAAGTGCAGTTCCAGTGCCGCTGGAAGATCCACTTTGCCAAAAAGACCAAACACGCCCGGAAAAATGTCAATTATCTCGGCCGTTATCTTAAACGGCCGCCTATTGCTGCCTCAAAGCTACGCCATTTTAAGGTGGTCAGGTATTACGGTTTTCTGGCCAACCGTTAATGGGGTGAGTTATTGCCTAAAGCTGGGGTTGAAATGAAAGAAAAACTCCAAAAGCCAGCCTTTGCGTCGCTGATGGAGATATTTACAAATGTGGATCCGTCCCAGTGTGTGTTATGTGGTAACCGGATGGTATTTCACAGCGCAGAAGCCGGCATTCGGGCAGAAGAGTTGCTGGCCCAATATCGGCAGGCGTTTAAAACAGAGCGATGGTTACGACAGGCGGCATAGGGTAGATCTGTCTAAAACTCAGATAATTGCGTACAAAACAGACTAAGTGATGAAAATACAGGCACCGAACTATCGGAGGAACGGATTATCAGTCATCAATATGGCTCAGTAGGAGCGAAGCTGTAAAAAGCGACATTCAGAGGGGGCTGAGTAGCCCCCTCTGGTACTAAATAACTTTGCCAAATAGTAGATCACTTGAAAGGAACTCAGCCCGGTTTGTGCGATCTGATCAATCGCCAAATATCCCAAATCACCCACCGGACTGAGCGATGCCGATCATAGCAGCAATTCCTGATGAAGAACGACAACTGATGCGTAAAGAAGCCCAACAGACCCGTGATAAAAACCATGCCAGGCGGCTCATCGCCATACTGATGTTACATCAGGGAATGACCGTTTCCGAGGTGGCCAGATTGCTCTGCGCTGCGCGTTCATCCCTCGGAAGATGAATAAATTGGTTTACTTTACAGGGTATTGAAGGACTAAAAAGCCTCAAGTCCGGATGTGCTCCTCGGTGGCCGGTCGCAGATATCCTGCGCGTCCTACCGTTGTTGGTACAACGTTCTCCACAAGATTTTGGTTGGCTGCGTTCCCGTTGGAGTACCGAGTTGTTGGCGCTCATCGTCAACCAGTTTTTTAGTGTAAAACTCCATCCTGCCACCTTATACCGATGCCTGAGCCGGGCAGGTATTGTCTGGCGCAGAGCCGCGCCAACGTTGAAAATTAAAGATCCACATTATGAGGAAAAGCGACACGCTATTGAGCGGGCGCTAGCTCAGGAGCAGACAGTGCATCCCGTGTTTTATCAAGATGAAGTCGATATCGACCTGAACCCTAAAATAGGCGCAGACTGGATGCCCAAAGGGCAGCAGAAGCGCATCGCTACACCGGGACAGAACCAAAAGCATTACCTGGCTGGTGCGTTACACTCGGGTACGGGACGAGTCCACTAAGTTAGCGTCATCAGTAAGAATTCTGATATATTTATCAATCTATTAGAGACGTTACGTTGTACATATCGGCGAGCGAAAACTATCACCCTGATCGCTGATAACTACATTATCCACAAAAGCCGTAAAGTAGAACGCTGGCTGGAAAAAAACAAGAAGTTCCGGCTGTTATTCTTGCCAGCCTATTCGCCTTGGCTGAACCCAATAGAACGGCTGTGGTTATCGTTACACGAAACGATAACGCGAAACCATCAGTGTCGATACATGTGGCAGTTACTGGACCAGGTAAAACAGTTTATGAATGCAGCCTCGCCGTTCCCCGGTAACCAACACGGGTTGGCTAAAGTGGAGCGGTAATATGCAAAGTTATTTAGTACATTGAGCAATGTTTCCCATCATGATGGATTACTCATGTGTTATCACAATACAAAAATACTTAGATAGCAGTTAGTGATACTATATTGTGGCGTTATATCACCATACAAGAAATTCTGGATTAGAAATTATAAGTTAGTTTATTTATCCTGCATGCTACACTGTGAATAATATCATACCGTTTATTTTTCAATTGCATCATCTTAAAAATGTCACTCATGTGAGCCTTCCCTCTTGGAGATATGCTAATAAGATCATATTCAATCGTTGGCTTCAACCTTTCAAATATTTCGTTATATTCCAAAGAATAATTATTAATTATGCTACCAGATTGCTTAATTTCCACAGGGGCCAAAGGATAGCCTTGAAGAACATGAAATGCTTTTGTGCCTATTGAGGGCCGGTTTTCATCACTATTAAAAAACAAAGTCGCACCCGCGGGTACACAAACCATTCCAGATCCATTCCTTATAAAATCACGTTGTGGAGTATATCCCCCATGTGATAATAGTAGCGCTTTACGAGCATTGAAATTCAGCGATTTGATAACTACATTTTTAATTGACAATTCAGAATTTCTCCAATATTTATATTCTAAATAACGAGGGTAGCAGAAGCTTTACTCTCAGAATAGTCTGGCGTGTTGTGCCTCCAATTAGTTGAATCTGATGTATAATGCGGATTTTTGAGTTTTCCTTATGGCCAGTGTTAATGTTCATTGCCCCCGTTGTCAGTCTGCTCTGGTTTATCGGTATGGCCAGAACCTGAAAGGTTCTGGCAGGTTTCGCTGTCGTGATGGCCCTGTCGCATTAGCGTAGGCCAGTCAGCAAATGTTGGGCTGCCGTTTTTTTAGGCAGCCAACAGATAAAATTGTTCTGCTGATGACAATCCCTCATTTTTCGGAGGTTGATATTGTCCTTTGCGTATCATATGTATCAGTTCGATGCCAGCCAAGATCGTCTGTGCCCGTCGAAACGATTTGAATCCCAGCATCGGGCGTATGCGGCGTTTAATATTCCGGTGATCTTGTTCAACCAGATTATTCAGATACTTGTTCTGCCTGACAGTAATGGTTTCTTCTTCTGGTTTGTCGGCGTTGAATGTTGAATGTAGTCAGCGCTGCCGTGTTGGCACCACTTTTATCAATGGTCACTGTCTCAGGTTCGCCCTGATGTCTAATCGCCTTGCGAAAGAAGCGGTAATGCCGCTGCAGCATCTCCTTTGGCGGTCAGCAGGAAGTCGATGGTCTGGCCTGAAGTATCCACCGCGCGGTAGAGATATTTCCACTGGCCTCTGATTTTGATGTAGATTTCATCCATTCGCCACCGCCGACCTACTGTGCGCTTGTGTCGACCAAAAACCTTATCCAGCAGCGACACCAGGCGGATAACCCAACGATGCAGCGTTGAATGGTCAACGACAATACCGCGCTCCGCCATTATCTCTTCCAAGTTGCGTAAACTCAGTGAGTAAGCCAAATACCAGCGGACACACTGAGCAATAATATCGACGGGATAATACAGGCAGCTGAAGGCGTTTCGGATCAGAGACATAAGCAGGTAACATCTCAAAAAAACAGCATGTTACCGAACGGCGCCTTAATGCAACATAACCCTGTGAACCACCTCTGTTTGAGAGTTTATTCACTTAGGTAAGATCAACCTAATCATGAATAGTAGCAACCCACACCCTATGATGGTGCGGTTCTTCAATAAATCCCTACAACTGCGTAGTCACTTATTACCTTGTTTTAATCATTTCCTTACTTTAATTTTCAATAGTTAAGAGGTTTAATATAAAAATATTCTGGAAATTATAATATAGGGTTTGTTTGGAATGAGAGGACTTAATGAATATAATAAATGTGTCGATACGTCAGATTACTACCGTGAATACATAGATAACGGAAATCATAGAGGAAAGTGTTTTGGGGCATCATTATATTGGGCTACTGAAGTACTTAGGGAGATAGCAAATGATAAGAAAACTATCAAATTTGCCATCGAAAACACTCTTCGTTTCTTTGATTTTAGTTCGCATTTGCAAGCGGTTTTTGAATCTATATTTGATAAGCATAAGAACGATTCCTATCAACTAATAGTAAATACACTAAACCACCAAGAGGATTTTTTATCAAAAACAAAGAAGACAAACTATAAATTACAGTATAAATACATCTCTAAAGAAAATACAAAGCGTTACATAGATTTAATCCTTAAAGGAAGCCCAGTTTATAAGAATAAAGTGATACTGTTGGTAACAGCTTTAGATGAACCAGTCATCATAAAAAATGGATACAAACATGAAAATAATTACTTTTCTCATGCTACAGCAGTTTTAAACTATGAAGGCAATATTTTTTTCTTTAATATTAATAGTGGTATCTATAGAGTAGACCTCTCTCATTCACTAACATGTGAAAAATTAATTAAATCCATATATGAATCTTTCAATTTGTATGGCCAGAAGAATGGAAAATATAATATTCGATGCCATGGAAATATGCTTATTGATTTTAAAACAACGGGCCTTATTAATAAAAGCATAAAGACATCAAATTATCAAGAGTATATTGGCTAAGAAATTACGGTTCATGGTTGGGGTTCCGTGCACATAACCCAGAAAAGTGCCACATGATGTCTAAAAACCATTAATTTTCATATTGTTAATCTATAAAGTCAGGATATGTTACGAGATCTTTTCGTCTTCCAGAATTTTATAGCCCGTTAGGGTCAACGTTCCCTTAGGCTAAAAAACATTAGAGGCTGAAAACATAGTTCACCAGACGCACTTGGCCCTGAGGATGAGCATAATACCAAGGTTCAGCCTGACCTTTACGCAACGTGCGCATCACCTCTATACCCTTGATCGCGGCATAAGCCGTTTTCATGGATTTGAAGCCTAACATCGGATTGATTATCCGCTTCAGCTTACCGTGATCACATTCAATCACGTTGTTGCGGTATTTCACCTGACGGTGCACAAGGGTTTGGAATACGACCATGCGGTGATCCTGGACAGGTTACTTCACCACTCAACGACGCTGAACATAAAAGGAGAAAGTTACCGGCTGAAAGAAAAATGCAGGGCCGGGGTACTGGCAAAAAGTATCCCGCCAGAAAGTGATGATGAACTGGCGGAAAGCGGCTATGATCATTGATCAAAAGCGGACATCAAAATGGCGAAAAAAGGTCATAAACCTTAGCGTTGACAAGGTGGAATGTATTCATGGAGCGTTTTACCCGCCGGGAAATAATGCGAACTACAGTGTTTTATTATATTGAGTGTGACTACAATCGCTGGCGTCGCCACAGTGCATGTGGTGGCTTCAGCCCGGAACAGTTTGAAAACCAGACCCTCACTTAGCGCTGTGTCCACATTAAGCAGGTAAGCTCAGTGACCGGGTAGCTGCGATAACTGCCAACTTTCAGGCAAAAAAAATTAATAATGTTAAATTTTACTCCATTTTTTACTTAGCGGGAAAATCATGATTCGTACACATTTACTCACTTACGTAACATCCGCGAACATAAGAGAATCAGAATGTAGGCTAGCAACGCGAGAAATATGTTACCCGTGCCTAAGTAGTTGTATTACAATAACATTATTCAATAGCGATATTATGGTCGGAATTCATTGTACTATTGCAAATACTGCTCATGAGATCAGGGATGCAATTAATGAAATAAAGGAAAAGATAGCGATTGAGTTCAGTGACTGTTATGTCATAGGGGCACTATCAGTATTTAAATATAATGTTTTTGACCGTTCCATTAGTACTAGAAAGAAAATTTCAAATGAAATTAATTCGCATGCAATAATACACAGCAGTATAAAATTTCATGACACGACAATGCATTTAAATACTCGTAAAAATGTGCATGTATTCATAAATAACTCCCCAATCCGAGTGTCTTACTGTGCGGCTGAAAAGTGTCTAGTAGCAAGCCAAACACCACCGTTATCAGTTAGTAGAAAATATATCCCTCTATATCAATTCACTAAAATTAATAATATTGGCAATATGATTATATGTCGGTGATAGGCTCTGTCGCATTAGCGTAGGCAAGTCAGCAACAGTTGTGTTGCCGTTTTTTTAGGCAGCCAACCAATAAAATTGTTCTGTTGATGATAAATGTTCTTCGGCGGGATGCTGAAGTTGCCCTTTACATATCATCTGTAACAACTCGATGCCTGCTAGCAGTATCTGCGCACGCCGAAATGATTTAAATCCCAGCATCAGCCGTATTCGTCGTTTTATATTCCGATGGTCCGGGTCTATCAGGTTATTCAGGTTATTCAGGTTATTCAGGTATTTATTCTGCCTGATGGTCATCCTTTCTTCTTCTGGTTTATTGGCATTGAGTGTGGTCAGGGCCGCCCTGTTGGCGCCACTTTTATCAATAGTCACTATCTCGGGTTCATCGTGCTGTCGAATGGCCTTGCGAAAGAAGCGTAGTGCAGCTGCAGCATCCCGTTTGGCCGTCAGCAGGAAGTCGATGGTCAGCCCTGCAGTATCGACCGCGCGGTACAGATATTTTCACTGACCTTTGATTTTGATGTAGGTTTCATCCATGTGCCACCGACGACCCACTGAGCGTTTATGTCGGCGAAACGCCTTATCCAGCAATGGCACAAGGCGGATAACCCAGCGGTGGAATGGTCAACGGCAATACTGCGCTCTGCCATTATCTCTTCCAGGTTGCGTAAACTCAGTGAGTAAGCCAAATACCAGCGGACACACTGAGCAATAATATCGACGGGATAATGCAGGCGGCTGAAGGCATTTCGGATCAGAGACATGGGTAGGCAACATCGTTAAAAAAAACAGCATGTTGCCTGACGACGCCTTAATGCGACAGAACCATTTATTGACCGTTCATGGCTTTTTTGCCCTGACATGTGGTCAGGATGGGTATAGTTAATTTGGCTATCGTAAAAAGGATGGCTAAAAATGGCAATCTGCAATGTAAATTGGCCGGTTAATTTTTGGCTATTTAAAATAATCAATTAAATGACCAAAAGCTTGGCTGGATGTCTGAGCTGACACTGTTATCACGAAAATCTCATCAGGTTCTGTGCTGGTCCCTACATACGGTACTGAGTTTACTTTTACGAAAACGCGATGATTCCTAATGCCGATACCGAAATAACATGCCTGAAAAATTAATTTCAGGTTATGTTATATGGTGTTGGTTTATTAGCATAGACTTATGAGAATTCACAAAAAGCCAAGGGATTTATTGAAATCATTGTGGTTGAAACGATTTAATACCCCCCATTAAGACAGAACAATTAGAATTCTAAAATCCAAATACAGGACTATATTCTGGATCGTAACCTTCCCATCTTACTTTCTCATAAAAATCAAATAATTGGCCCACTGAAAAAATCTGAATAATATCTCCAGTCGGATGTACAAATATTGGTTTATCCGCAATATCGAATCCGGGACTAAAAGGATTCCCAGTTTCGTCGTTATGCCAGACTAGTTTTCCACCTCTATACCCCTCAATAACGATTTCTTTATTTAGAGCGTTGATAATTGTTTGACCAAAAAAATGCAAGTTCCCCATATTGACATCTTCGCCTTGGCCAGGCAATGCTTTAGGCTTAAGGAAGTCAAGGTTGAAATTTCCCCTTAGGAGTTTTGGTCGTAATGTTAGCGGTCTTATGTTAACCGATTGATTTACTTTAGGGATTATTGAAAATAAATCATAATCTGCAGTGATCGCCCGAGAGGAAGCATAATCACTTCCTGATTCCTTTGGGTTTGTCATAACCCTCACAGGGTTAAGCTTATCATCAAGCACCTGTCCATCATCTTTGATAATAAAACATTGTCGACCACTGGGGTAGTTAGCGGAGTAATACCCACCGCCATGACTAGTTAGATGTCCAGTCTGAATTAATTCATTTATACGGGATTTACTGATTATTAAATCAATTGCTTTTGCTCCCTTTTGGACTGCGGATGTTAAGTAGTTATTCTGTTTGCTGTAAGAGGATGTCGGGACTTTAGAATAAATTGATTTTTCTGCGATAAAACCTGCAGTAGGGCCTGTAGGGCTGGATTTTGCTTTCATATGGAAATTTTTCGATGGGTAACCTTCACGTAACAAGGTCTTACCCAACGGGTTAGGAGCCCGGATTCCGATTACTACATTATATCTCATCGACACCCGTTTAAATGCATTAACATATAATAAGTTTATATTCATCTTTCATATCTCTCACGGACAGAATATTAAGGTTCAGTGTTTTTTACCATTGGTGCGAACATGGGACATTATATTATGTCCATAATGAAAACATTACAAACGGGCGGCAGACCAACCAGTCTGGAGCAGGCTATAGCCAAAATTGGCCGTGCCGACAAAACCATCCATATGTTGACCTACCTCGACAATGAAAACAAACGAAGAAGAACGTTGCAACCGCTCAGCCGTGGAGAGGGACGACACGCAGTGACCAGAAATGTCTTCATGGTAAGCCCACGCTGAAATTTGTCCCGCCCAAAAGCCCAGAGCAGCAAGATATTCAGGCTTTACATCGTGCAAGACAACGGATCATCAATCACCGTACTGCGACAGTCTGTCAGATACGAGAGTTGTTGCTTGATCGAGGGATCCCCATTGGTATCGCTGTCACAAGGGCCCGTCGAGCTATTCCGTTGATCCTCGAAGATGCTGAAAATGGGCTCAGTGTACGTATGCGCAGAACGTTTGCGGAGCTCTATGATCTCTTTTTAGATCTCAAACGGCGTATAGGATTTTTTGATAAAGAGATCGACACTGTTTTTAAACAGTCTGAAGCCTGCCAGCGTATTGCTAAAGTGAACGGCATTGGCCCCAAAACCGCCACAGCCGTTATTGCGGCGATTGGTAAAGGGACCGAATTTAAGAATGGCCGCCATTTTGCTGCGTGGCTTGGCGTCGTGCCGCGTCAACACTCGAGTGGAGATAGACAGGTGCTCATGAACATGACGAAAAAAAGCGACAAGCATCTACTGACCCCGTTTATTCACGGTGCCCGTGCTGTCGTCAGAGTGGCTACAAACAATAACGATGGCTATTTAAACCAATGGGTTAATCAACTAAAAGAGCAGCGCGGATTTAACAAAACGACCGTTGCAGTTGCCAACAAGAATGCCCGGATTATCTGGTCAATTCTTCGTAACGAGACAGAATATCGACCAGCAGTAATATGATACTTACCTTAAAAGTTGCAGAGTATTGAAAAATGGTAACAGGTTGCAGCTGCACAATCGGAACCTGATTTTTATACAGGTCTTCGAGGCCATCAAGTTGTTGAGGCGATTGTGTGCGAATTACCCATTTGGGCACAGGTATTCCTGATGCCGGATAGATGTAAGCAACAACCTAAAACACTGATTCAGTGCTTGCAAAACGGAGGTAGTCCATAGATGTAAAACGTGGCATTGGAAATGGCGTGCTTGCGGCTGACTTCAGGCACAGATGTACAGCTCGGCCTGTTTCAGGGCAAAGACAATCTGTTCTTCGGTGAATCGTGACTTTTTCATCGGCACAACCTCCACTCAGGAGAGTGTTTATCATGCCGGAATTCTGTTTCTGAATAGAGAAGGATTTTGGGGTAGGGTCAACTTCAGTTAACAACTTATTGTGAGTAAATGCCTACAACAAGTTAGGTTCAGACTTATATTTTAAATAGATAACAATGAGTATTATAAACTTCATGAAATACTATGTAGTTATACTATGAGAATCTATATAAGATGGCGAATAAATATATTAAATCAGATAAAAAATCCTATTTATCACCGAGACAAGGAGTACTTTATGCTTCACTAAGTAAGCAGCAAGAAGATATAAGTATATTAAAATTCAAATTAACTGTCGAAAAAGCAGCGCTGTTGCATCGAGTTATCGTCAACTGACCAGATAATTTTACGGTAATGACTTCAATTAGTAGAACATATAATTTTTGATGAAGGCCCAGATAATTTTTTCGTGCAACTCAATCAATCGTGAAAAGCAAATCATTTTACGGGCCATACGCTTAATCCGAATTATTAACGTCAAGTTGTTATGCTCATACGCTGAGTGAATATTTTTCCGGTCAGATGC
Source organism: Yersinia sp. 2466 StPb PI (assembly GCF_041538325.1). Taxonomy (NCBI): domain Bacteria; kingdom Pseudomonadati; phylum Pseudomonadota; class Gammaproteobacteria; order Enterobacterales; family Yersiniaceae; genus Yersinia; species Yersinia sp. 2466 StPb PI. Next base: position 40,420 of record NZ_JAULSL010000002.1, read on the forward strand.
TTATCCTTCGGCACTTCTCTGGCATAACTGCCCCAGTCGTCGCTGGTTATACTCCCAATATTGAACGGTGTTAACAGCGCCAGCAATTCGCGGCAAGTTTCATCTGTTCGGCGACCGAACGTATAGGTCAAAACTCCGCCTGTTTTGGTGTTGCATGCATGCCAGAGCCAGTGTTGTCGGGCTTTTCTACCGACAAAAACCCATTGCTCATCAAGTTCGCAGAATAAGTAACACGTCAGCATGAGCGACCGGAGATGATGTTATTCATCATAGCGCGAGTTTTTTAAAGTGCCAATGACGGTTGTTAATGCCGATTTTGAGCGTACTTGCCGTAACCCGAATACCGGCACCGTTGCGATTATCCGCTCTTTGACACCCGGCTTACGGGCTTCATAGCTGTAACACGCGGTGACAGTCACAACAGCGAAATCTATCATGGCATGTAGGATTCTGACCATGCCGGTAAACCTGAGCATACTGGCAGCGGGAACAATGAACATTAACGCAAGCCATGGGGCAGCCTTAAAAGCGAGTATTGTACATCAAACTCAACAAATTGGAGGCGTCACCGAAAAACTGGTAGCAAAATTATTATTTAGCTAACTAATATAATGCAATTTAAATAATCCCAACACATGGAAACTCCTTGTCATATATATGAACTGATAAATATCATAATAAAAAATTTCAGCATCTGCACGAAGATACTCGTCTACAGCAGAGCATTTCACTTATTTATATAGATCTCGATATCAGAGTTTAGTTTTACCATTTCTTCCTGAAGTTCTATAGTATATTCAGATAGTAACTCTAGATTAAGCGGATCATTACATGCAAGCTCAACTCTCTCTGTTGCAGCAATAACCGCATGTGCGTCGACTAAAGCAGCTCCACCTTTAATTCGGTGGACAAGGGATCGTAAAGTATCGGTATTACTAATATTAAAGGTGTCAATCGATTTCAGTTGTAGTAAGTCTAGTTGATTACTTTCCAGTAATGATTTTAATAAATATTTAATTTTTTCCTCATCTTCTTCATTTTCATCATTAACCAACCTCTTCATTTTATCTAAATATAGAGATGATGTATTATTAAATTGTGCAAGTGCAGCTTGTAGTTCGTTCAATTTTACTGGCTTAAATATACATATATCCATACCCGAGAGGATACATTTATTATACTCATCATTCTGGTTACCTGCTGTTATCCCAATAATTAAACAAGGAGCTTTATTTTCCTTCTCCTCTTCTTTGCGTATGATCTTTGAAAGCTCATAGCCAGTCATAACTGGCATATTGCAGTCAGTTATAACTACGTCTTGATGTTCCTTCTGCCACAATGCCAATGCTTGCCCCCCATTGCTTGCTTCAATAGGTTGGTATCCTATATAATTTAATTGTTGGATAATAAGCTTACGATTAGTATCGTAGTCATCGACAACTATTATTTTGATCTTGCTTTTATTTATTACTTGATGGGATTGTAGTATTACTTTATTTGTGGCGGTTGATTCTACTTCTGACAGTAATTGAAGATTTATATTTAAATTAACTTCTGTTCCTTCTCCAACAGAACTATTTAAAATCAGGTCGCCTCCCATCATATTAGCTAACTTTTTAGAAATAAATAACCCTAGCCCAGTTCCTATACGTGCAGACTGCAAATTATTAGTTCCTTGAGAGAAAGGCATAAAAAGATTAACCATATCTTCAGGTGATATTCCAATTCCCGTATCTTTTATTTTTATGCTTACACTTACACGATCAGAATCAATATTTTTAGATATATGCAATGTAAGTCTAACCTCTCCTTTTATAGTATACTTAATAGCATTAGTTAATAAATTTGACAATATCTGTTTAAATCGCACTGTATCTATTAACACATCACAATTTGCATCTGGATCTATATCAATTATTAGACTGATATTTTTTTTCTGTGCTGCGCTAACGAATATACGAAGCATCGATTCAATTAAGTATTGAAAATTAGCTCTAGCCATAGAAAGAATAAGTTTTTCAGACTCTATTCTTGTAAAATCAAGAATATCAGCGATTACCTCTAGCATTTCATCCGCGGTTTTATATGCTATATCAATTGTATTAATGTCAGTTATATTGTTTTTTGCTTTTTGTTGAATTAGTTCAAGCATACTTGTTATAGCACTAATTGGTGTGCGAATTTCATGGCTCATTGTTGCGAGAAATGCTGTTTTAGCATTGTTGGATTTCACTGCGTCATCTCTTTCCATCATTATCTTTTTTATTTCTAACTGTTTATGAGTAATATCATACCACCCAGAAATAACAGAAAGTAAATCACCATTTACATTACAGTAAGGTTGGGACCAATGATTTATCACTAAATCATTTTCATTGAAAGAAAGAATGATTTCATTATTTTTTATTTCTTTATTATTTTTCGTTACATTATTGTAGTATTCTATGTTAACTATAGATATTGGTAGACCTAAATCATAAACAGATAAACCTAGCACGCTATTCTTATCTTTTTTCAATATATCTAAAAAAGCGGAATTGCACATAATTAAATTTAGCTTGCTATCTAATAAATAAAAAGGATGTGGAAAATAGTCAATCATACTTGTCAAAAAAACTAATTTTTTGTTTAACTCTTCGATTTTGTTTTTAGTTAACTTGAAATAGAATAATGCACAGATACTGATCATAAAAATGATAGATATTAAAATTAAATCCTTTGTATTGAACATGTTTTTACTATCAATAACTATTATCGTCTCTGCAGGAGTATTTAATTCACTTATTTTTCCAGGTGACATTGAATTTATTGATTTTCTTAAAATTGAAATTAATTCTACAGAACTACGATTTGTAGCTAGAGCGAAATATATTGGTGAGCTATTAATAATAGGAAACAACATTACATTATTATACTCTTTTAAAGTAATTAAAAATTTCACTCTTACTAAAGGTCCCGCGACTGCATCAACTTTTTTGTTTTTTAATAGATTCATCGCCTCTACAAGATTGTTAACCAAAACAATTTTTATTTCAGGATAGTGTTCATGTATAAAATCACGTTGAGGTGATTCAGATTCGATCGCTAATTTACCCCCCCCCCCCGCAGATAATTCTTTGAGTGACCGTATATTTCCATCTGTAGCTAATATAAATGGTGTTGTTAGATAAGGGTTGGTATAACTTAAATTTTGATTTTCACTATTATTTATAGTATATACTGCTAAAATTGATGAGTTATTTTCTTCAACGCTATTCATTAAACTTGAAGAAGACCGCTTCCCTTTTTTTAAATCAAACTTCAATTTTGTTAAATTACTTATCTCATCTAAAACATTTGCACTGATACCTTGGAAAATTTGGTTTTTCCCAGTATAACTGAGAGGAATATCTTCGTCATCAATAATGACCGAGACAGCAGTATTTTTTTGTAACCAGAGTTTTTCTTTTATCGTTAGGTTTAGTTCTTCACTTTTATGTTTCTGGCTAAAGTCTCCCCATCTATTTAATATTTCTTGGTGTGTAGAGATTGGTATTGATTTCAATCCAATATTTATTATTCTCAAAATGGTTTCATTAGATGCGGCAAAATAATAATTATTTGCTATATCAATATGTTTTTTTTCAATTATATTCAAATTATCTATATTACTGCTTTTTATAATATAATAAGCACTTAATACATCACCTATATAAAGATCTGTATTGCCTAGAGATACGGATGTTATAGCGGTCAATGGGCTTTTATATGGCATTAAAAAAGCATTAGGTAAAATACCCTTAATTTCATTGGCTGAAAGTGCATTTTCATTAAAAGATACTTTTTTATCAAAAAGTTCTAATGTTTCCAGCTTATCATTATTCCTAAGAATAAATCCAAAGCTACTTTTCATAAAAGGAATTGACAATTTCAGATTGTTTTCCAATGCTTCTGTATGATTGGATGTACTAATAAAATCAACTTTATTTTTCCTGAGGGCTTCAATTAAATCAGTACGATTTGGATAGCGAACTATTTCAATATTTACATTTAACAAGTCAGAAAGTAATTCTAAATAATCTGCATTTACACCCTCATAGATTTCTTGATTGTCAATTACTATTCTAAATGGCGGATGTGGTAAAAATGTTGTGCCAAATATCAAACTCCCTTTTTTTTGTAAAAAAACCGCATCTTTAATATTTAAAAAAGAAGTTTTCCCGGGAATTTTTGAATGTCCTGATAAGATCAGTCGATCTAAAGATAAATCTTCACTAGAATATGTAGATGGATGATAAAACATTAAAGTAATCAATGTGAAAATTATAGTGAAAATTCTATTGGTGCTCATGATTTCCCGCTTTTATAAATTATTACGTTTTGTAAAATCAGATAAATGAATTATTGATTTTATGTTTAATTTATTGATAATCCTTGATTTATAAGTGCTGATAGTTTTGCTGCTTAGCATTAGTTCTTCAGCAATTTCATTTATAGTTTTCCCATTTGATAATTTTATTAAAATAGATAATTCACGAGGAGATAGCTTAGAAATTAGTTCGGTTTCTGTCATATTTTCCCCCTCATTATACGTAAGAGTTGGAAGACTTAGAGCTGATTTTGGAAAAAAAGTGTATCCAGCCATAATAGCCTCTGCTGCAATCAGTAATTTTTCGATATCATTTGTTTTAGAAATATACCCCATAGCTCCGGCTCTAACGCAGCGTAATGCATAATAATCCTCTATCATGGAAGTTAAAATCAATACTTTCATCTGATCTTGCACATTTACAAGTCGATTAAGTACTTCCAATCCGTCTAGTTTTGGCATAGATATATCAAGTATAATCAAGTCGGGGTTAAGTTTTTTGGCGAGTTTAATCGCGTCGATTCCAGAGGAGGCTTCTGCAATAACTTCAAAGTTACTTTTTTCAAGTGTTGATTTAACTATAGCGCGTATAAAAGGGTGATCATCTACTACTAGGACACTGAATTTTTTCATATTATATAATATCCATTAACTTATATTAAAGCGTTAGCTAGCTGATACTTTTAAGGATAGTTGAAGCTAAATCATTTAGCTTTGTAACTTATTTTTATAACGCATGATTCTATGAGGAGATGGACTTAAAACACAGTGGTTATAAACCTATTGGAATGTAGGCAAAGCCCCACGCCACTGTCAGGTTATGATTTATCTGATAACATACTTCTCTGATTCTATTGAAATAGTCAGAAAACTGACAATATTGTCTCATTACAGGTAATAAGCCCGACGATCGTGGAAATTGAAACGTGAGCCGTTATACCCCACGAAACGGAAAACTTTTCGCGTAGAGCGTCGGCAGCTATTATGACTGGCAGGACGCGGCTGAACTGCGCAACATGGCGCTGAGGGGCAACCTCGGGACGTCAGCATATTTGTTGGCACCTGAAGTGACGGTATTGCTAGGGTATTTTACCGATCAGTATCAGCGACTGCTGATGGAAACATGATGGAATACCGCCACTCGCGTTAGTGAAGCGCAGGCCATGACACTGGCCGATATCCGGCCTTTTATGGTACTTCGCACCCTCAAACAACGTCGGCGTAAACCTGGCCGATCAACAAAGGAGGAGCAGATACAAGATTTGACCAAGCAATTCCATTATCGGATCCGATCTATGCTTTGCGACTACGAGAATACTTTGCCACCTTTATACCTAAACATCATGAAACCTTTTGGCCAATCACTGATGATACAGCGCGTAACAAGTTCAGTAGGATATTGCGCATTGTTACGGGTGAAACACCGTAACATAGCCTCGGGTTCTGCCGTGTCCACCCAGAGTCCTGCTGTATATTTGATTATTTTGTCATACTGCTGCGCAATGAGAACCCAGTCTATTCCCTTGCTTAAAATCGGTGCCAAATTAGGGTACAAGGCTGCTTCTCTTTTTCGCACAAATTCAGTTTTTGCCTAGCAATACCTTTCAGTCTAGGCAACAAGTCGAACCCCAGCACATAATTGAACGCAGAAACCACCTCACCTTGTCCATGGCTGTCGACATACTGGTGGTTGATTTCCATGTCGGTACAGTGAAGAAGAGCAACACCGCAGTTGTGAATAGAGGCATGAAGCTAAATGTAAGGTAAATCAGCACTAATTATCGGAGATTGCATACTAGCATACTAACTAACCCCTAATGCATATATTGCAGGTTTGCTTCAAAAGCGCGCTTTAAAAAACTATTTGATTAGTTGGATATAATAAATGCTTAAATTCTTTTGGGCTAAATCATTCCCCCCGTGTCGCAAGAACACAGTAACGTTATCTCACTCGAGAGCATCTAGCGTTATCGCCGGGGTGAATATCATAGTCCAGTTACTGCTTCCTTTTAATCTGCAATTGCTGCATCGCCTTCACATACTTTCGTAATGAGTACGGTCACAGAACCTTATACTCTACTAGTCAATGAAAACATTGATACTGTAGCCAAACAATATAGTATTTCTGTTGATAAACTAAAAAATAAATATATATCGTACTTTCTCAAAACTCTTTAATAGATTAACATCATGGAGATGAAATTGATGTACCCCGCCAGCATTTTCCATAGACAATAAAAAAAACAATAGCACTGATATTCTTGAAGAAAACAAACTTGCCAGCTATATCCTGTCTGGAGCTACGGCACTGACGAGTGACAATACCGTAAAAACAGGGAAATATATACTTCGCTCTGCTGCCAATAATGAATTCAGTAGTTCTGTACAACAGTGGCTAAGTCAGTTCGGTACTGCACGAGTACAAATGAATCTTGATGATGAGTTTAAACTGGATGGGAGTGCTATAGATGTACTGACCCCACTCTATGACAATCAAGAAATCAATATTTTTTACTCAACTCGATGCCCGAAATAAGGACAACCGTAACACCGTCAATATTGGTGCCGGAGTGCGTACCTTCCATAATAACTGGATGTACGGTATAAACACTTTCTTTGATAAGGATATTACCAGTAAAACCAAAGAGTTGGTGTTGGGACTGAAGCCTGGACCGACTATCTTAAATTGTCCGCTAACAGCTATATCGGTACCACCGATTGGCATCAGTCACGTGATTTTGCTGACTATAATGAACGACCTGCCAACGACTATGATCTGCGGGGCGAAGCCTATTCACTGTCTCATCCCCAACTGGGTGGCAAGGTTATGTATGAACAATATCGCGGTGATGACGTAGCTTTGTTTGGTAAAGATATCCAACAGAAAGATCCTTATGCCATTACGGCTGGGGTGAATTGCACCCCTATTCCATTAGTGACTCTCTGGGTTGAACATCGCACCGGTAAAAACAGTAAAAATGACAGTAGCATTAACTTTCAGTTGAACTATCGTCTGAGTGAGTCCTAGCAATCCCATATCAGTCCATCAGCCGTGGCAGCAACACGCACTCTGGCGGGTAGTAGCTATGATTTAGTGGAACGTAACAACAATATTGTGATGGACTATCAAAAACAAGAGCTGATACGGCTAACGCTCCCAGCCAACATCCATAATGATACTGGAATGACTGTGAACATAACCGCTGATGTCACCACTAAATATGGAGGTATCAATGCGGATAGTGGTATCTTTTGGTATCGAAGTTCAAGTAGCAGCTATCAAGGTTGGATATGTTGGGAGGCTATATAAGCTGAGAATTGTGGAATTGTTGCAAAATCAGGTGACAATAAGCTAAATCTCCATGTTGGCAGAAGAAGTAACGCATGACCCCATTCAACGGTCGGCATTTTCAAGATTGCTATAATCTCCTGGGTTATATGTTGGTACTGCAAATGCGAGTTAGCTACCGTGAACCACTCAGGGTGAAGTGGGTCTGGTGAACAATGTTTTAATCCTCTGTCATTTTCAGAAGATGACGGCACGAAATATCATTATTAATAATAAGATCACTTGAAATTGTCCGTTATATCGGACAATTTCCTTGGTTAAGGGAAATGAGGGATTGTTGGGGTTCAACTCATTTCGACGAGCACAGACGATATTGGCAGGTATAGAGTTAATCCACATAATACGCGAAGGGCAATGTCATCATCCGGCCAGCGCCGGATTGTCACTGGCAGAACAATTCCACCTGTTTGACGCCTAAAAAACAGGCAGAGTAACTTTGGCTGACTTCACGCCGTTAATGCGACACTGCCTATTATGCTTCCCTGGTGAATCGGCTTTGGCAGCCTGAGTTCCCGGACTAAAAACGCTCCAAGAACTGGGGCAGTTCATTTTTAATATCCGCTTTTATCGAGGGTTACCACGTAGTAATTTTAATATAAAAGGTAATTTTACGATTGCGTGATCAAGACTATAGGACGGATAAGTTGAAGAGATACGCTCAGGTTCATTTATTAAATCAGGTTGTGATATGGGAAAACCTAATTTATTCACAATACGTTGCTTATAGTAGCTGATGGTCTTATTACTTAAGTGCAAATTAACCGCGATATCATTATTCGACTGACCTTGCATCAACATGCCCAATACCACTTGCTCCTTCCTGGATAATAGCGATGACCGTTTCCAGTGTAGGGTCATTTGCGCAGAAAATACTTGGCTTATCACCATCACAAATTCTCTCAGAGGCACATTGTGGGCAATAACAGCACGCACTTGGCTGACTTTATAAAAATACCCTTTCAGTAGATGAACGCAAAACGCCTCTGCGACCACGATCACTCGGCAATGGGGATGATATATGCGTAACCTGCCAATAATATTACTCAAGTTGCTACCGGCGGTCGGGTCCTGACTTTGTAAATTCAGAATAGCCAGATGCATGGATGGAAATGCCCGCAAGTTGTCGTGACAATCCGCAAGAGACTTCACACTGAACGCGATATCTACGGATAAATTATTTAAAATTTGCTCAAGGCCCATCCGAGTAAAAAAACATGGGTGCTGAATAATCGCCTGCTTTTGTTCCATAACGTTGATGTCTCTCAATAAAATCACTTTTTCTGGTATGGATATGCACGTAGCGGCTGCCTTTAAGTCAGCGCACAAGGGCCACGCTGTCTAGGTTAAGCGGCTTCGCCAGCGGAGTCCCCACCTGGTAGTTCAGTAACAAGTCGGTTTTGTCTTCACGCTTGCCGCCCTGTCCCTCGTTATGACTGACCTTCAGTGTCAGCAACGGGACAGGGGTATATCCCCCCAGAGTGACCCCGCATGCGGGTCTGACGGGAGGTTTTCTTTACCGAATAAAGTTACTGTCATCGCCGTAATATTTTTCATACACTACCGGTACCCCAGTTACGGGTAGGCGGGCAGATAGCCCTGTGCGCGGACGTCAAACTCTTTTGTCGATCGTTCCAGATAGTCGTCAGAGTCTTTCCAGCCAGAGATGGGGTAGTAGTAGTTGGCCGCCAGCTTCGCGTTATCCATCCACAGCTCGCCCCTCCTCCTTGGGTGTGATTACGGCTAAGGCCATGGTCCATGAAGCTGTTGACTCCCAACATCCAGTTGCCTCGTACCCCTGAATCGACGTTACCGATGGTGCGGCTATTCTGACCGTGTATACCGACTTGAGAGAAGGCGAAAAAGTAATCGTTATACCAAGGGGGGAAGTGCGAAGCGTCGCTATTTTTCAGGCTACCTTCGTCATCAACGGCAATACCCGCCAGCACCTTACCGAACTTGCCCAGAAAATCCTGCGCCTCTAGCTGCACTGGTGCCACCACCTGTGCTTTGGCCTGATTGTTTCTCTGGTCACCGGTCACGGTGTTCCAGTCCTGGGAACCCACGCTTTTCAGGGTTCCTGCCATCTTCATGGCATTTGTTTCTGTCTGGGATACCGGGGCGTTGCCCATGTCCAATTCAAGCAGGTTGCTGGTTATCAGTTCACCTTTTTTCTGAGCTGGGAACCGTGGAGAACTCGTCGGTAACAGCAGGTTTTCACCCACTTTGACCGTGTCACGGCGGTCAAGACCGCCTTTGTTCATGATACGCAGTTGCTCCACACTAATATCGCTTTGCAAAGCCAGTTGGTACAAGTTACTTAAGAAGTACGCTATAAGCACGCACCTCAAAAGGTGTAGTGGTCTTATTCTCACGTTTGCCGCGAGTACCATGCCGCGGCCCATTAGTAATGAAGCGATAATGGAAAACCGGATAGGGTTTATCATTGAATCAATTCCTAGGATTAATTGGGTTAGCACAGCGTCTCAAGCCCAATTAGATTTGAGAGAAAATATCACCTTAGAATAATCCTTGAAAAATTTGATGTACGGAATAAGCTGGGGAATAAGGCTGCGTAGGGAAATGACTATTCTCCGGCGCGCTGTTGCAAATAACCGCCAGTACAATAGCTGATAAATAGAGATATCACTTTATAGGGTTCTGTCGCGTTAAAGTGTTGTCAGGTAACATGCCGTTTTTTTATAGTATTGCCAACCTATGTTTCTGACCCGAAATGCTTTCAGTCGCTTGTATTACCCCATCGATGTTATCACCCAATGTGTTCGCTGGTATCTGGCCCACACTAGGAGCCTGCGCAACCTAGAGAGATGATGGTTGTAGCGAGGATACCGTTCAGCGAGTGCCTGTAACTCGGCAATAATCGGTTCATCACGCATGGTATCCGAGCACCATTCTGCTCAGGTTTAGTGCCCAATAGACCTGCCGAATACTGGGTCCTAACATGGCTGCCAGATACGTAACCAACTCTCTCTTAATATCTGATTTTAAAGCTTTTTTTTCGATGGTATCTTTCAGTGCATAATTTTCAAGGCTGAGGTCAGCAAACATATGTTTCTGATGGCAATTCTTATCCTCAAGATCTTTTATCTATTTGATATCAGAAGTTTTCACACCCCTAAATTTAGATTTCCAGTTGTAATACGTTGTTTCGGATACGCCTGCTTCACGACAAACATCTTTCATGGTTCATCCTGTTTCCACCGACATAATTACGGTGATTATTTGGTGCTCGATAAAACGAGCTTTATGCATAGTGATCTCTTTTACTGGCAGAGTGAGTATGCCGGAAAATCTCTAAATGTGAATTGGCCATTTTGAGGGGATACTTACAGTAGCATGAGTCGTCGCGGTAACTGCCACAACAACGCGGTTGCAGAAAGCTTTTTCCCGCTACTGAAACACGAACGGATAAAGAAAAGGCTCTACGGAACACGGGAAGGATCCCGCAGCGATATTTTTGATTACATCGAAATGTTTTATAACTGTAAACGTCGGCATGGTTCGAGCGAACAGATGCCACCGGCTGAATATGAAAACCAATATTATCAATTTGTTGGAAGTGTCTAGATTATCTGTGACGATTCAAGTAACTGAATAGCGTGTAGAACCATAGAGCCTCCCTGAACTCTTTTGGAAGTGAGAGATTCAACTCACTGCCTATTTACTGTTGTACCACAAAAGCTCGTCATTACACATCAGCGTGCCGCTTATAGGCGGCACGCTGATGTAACCTAATATATCATAGTGTTTTTAGTGAGTACCAACTTAATACTTATTAACAATAAGCATTGTTTTTTTGTGCTTTTTCACCGTATATCAAAGTGTTGTGATCTCCAGTTACAATCATTTCCTGCAATATTCTTACGCTTGAACTCATGGATGTTTTACCAGTAAAGGTATTTACTGGCTGACGGAATTCAACGTCAGAGTTATGTTCACTATTCATCTCATCGGCAATTTTTTGATTTTCAGCATTAGATGGCCGCGATAAAGCAGAAAATTGACCAGATACCGGTCTTTTACTGCCAGGATCGGTCTGTTGTATCAATGGCGGGCGGTTACCACCAGGATTAGAACCACCAATACTAGTTACTGGGCGTTTTGGTGGCACCACTGTTGGCCACTTTACAGCCGGTTTTGGGACTATAGGCTTAACTGCATTATCAGTCTGATTAGGTTTAACTACATTATCAGTCTGTATAGGCTTAACTGCATTATCAGTCTGTATAGGTTTAACTGCATTATCAGTCTGTATAGGCTTAACTGCATTATCAGTCTGTATAGGTTTAACTGCATTATCAGTCTGTATAGGCTTAACTGCATTATCAGTCTGATTAGGTTTAACTACATTATCAGTCTGTATAGGCTTAACTGCATTATCAGTCTGATTAGGTTTAACTACATTATCAGTCTGTATAGGTTTAACTGCATTATCAGTCTGATTAGGCTTAACTGCATTATCAGTCTGTATAGGTTTAACTGCATTGTCAGTCTGTATAGGCTTAACTGCATTATCAGTCTGTATAGGTTTAACTGCATTATCAGTCTGATTAGGTTTTTTACCCGGTTTTTTCACTCCGCCAACAGTAAATGAAATACTATTTGATGCTGTAACTTTATCAACATTTACTTGAGAAAGTGTTTCACCATCGGTATTCAGTTCACCTTGTACATTTCCTTTAATATTACCAACATCGATGGTCGCTTTTTGATCTTCCTGATATTCAACTTTTTCCACAGTGTTGTAATAGCCATTGACTGTCGGTAAGCCTGTTTTAGAAATACCACCACCACCACCACCGTAAGCACCATCTTGATCAATAGTATCTGATAGCTCGACTGCGTTAATATTGCCCGCAACATCTACAGTACCGGTTTTGGAATCAGAAACAATGTGCGCGCCAGTAAGATTGAGGTCCCCTCCTGTAGAGATATTCAGCTCACCGGTGGTATTAATACCGGTCTGGGTCCCTGTAGTCTTCGAATCATAATGTTCGCCACCTTGGCCGTAGTTCCCAGCTAATGTTGGGATAAGTCCTCCATTGGTTGAAACAGCAACCCCGACTGATCCACCCCACTCATTACTATTAGTCTGGTTATTGACCGTATCTTGCACGCTCTGCACATTTAGATCGCCAGTAATATTAAGGTTTGCGGTTTCTGACTGAATATTACCGCCAGCTAAAGTCATATCTCCCCCAGTGTTAATGCTAATATCACTGCTATTAAGGTTGGAGTTAGTATATGTGTGGCTTGAGCCAGTTGAGGTTGAAGTGCTGCCATGGTAATCAACAGAAACTCCCGCGCCAGCCCCTGTAGGCGCGGCGGAAGCCCCGGCACTGACGCCCGCAGAGTGGGTGTCTTTTTGCGACCAACTCTCAGTTGAGGACTCGGCGGCTAAAATATTCAAATTACCGCCAGTAGTAATCTCTACACTGTCTGCCGATAATTCGACACCTTTTAACGTGGTATCGCCATTACTAGTAATTGATACATTGCCAGCATTTATATTAGTGATGTTTTCACTTTTAGTCGTCGATGAACTACTGGTCGTCGTGGTATCGAATCCAACTGAGACTGAGCCTCCAAGCAAATCATTAAACATAAGGTTAGAAGCACTACCTGCCACTTCTGCCGCCGTTAAACCGGCATCAATTTCTTGCCCGTCATTGCCCTTTTCAACCAAATTACCGACTTTATCAGCAGCATCAGCCACTGAACTATGAGCCTCACCCTTTACACCATAAAACGAAACGGTTTCCTCACTCGTTGTTATCACTTCATCTTCATATTTTGTAGACTTGACTTCATCGGCAACAATAGTCAACGCACCTTCAGTGTTAAAATTACCACCGCCGATATCAACCGTGTTTCCCGCTTCTAATGTCATAGAATCGGTAAAGTTAAGTGAAGCATTATTATTTGTCGTCGTTTGCTCAGTATCAACCGTCGTGACGGTTTCTAACCCGGCTTGGAAATTACCCGAGGAAGATGTTGGAGCACGACCAGGCTTGGACCCGGCATTGGTGATATCCGACCCAAGATTATTATGTTCACCGGTGCTGGTACTACTACTTTCCCCATCCAGACCGCTAATATCATAACCTGCCGATTGCCCAAAACCACTCGCGCCTGCACCAAATTTTAGATCAGTGCGTTCAACCGTGGTTTCAGAATAACTGTAATCTTGTGATGTTTGGATGTCTACATCGCCAGCAGCCTTCAATTCACCCGATTGGGCATTATATTCACCACCTTTGAGAACAATATCATTCGCGGAATTAACGGTAAACTTACCGCCGGCGTTGACCGAACTATCAACACTCGTAGCACTTGAGCTGATAGTTTCTGTCGATTCGTGACTTAGTATCCCCGTAGATTTATGGCTGTATTCATAATTCCCCTCAACCTCATACATATTATTGAAGGTGACATCACCTTCAGTTGAAGTCAGGCTGATATCTTTTTCCGCAGCAATATCAACAGCATTAACTGTGATATCTTTGGCACTCATGTCAATGCTACCACCGGCGGTGACACCATCATTATAATAATGAAGTTCTTGATTACCGGAAACATTAGCGCCTTGGCTGGCAGTAAGTTCAATTGAACCATTATCTGCCTGTAAAGTGAGATCATTACCGGCACTAAGAGCAGCGCCACTGTTGGTTATAGAACCACCACTGGAGACCAATGATAGATCTCCACCTGAAGTGATACCACCATTCATGCCCACACTACTATTATTAATATTGCCTTCTGATTGAATATTAATATTGCCACCGGCACTGATCTGGCCATTAACATTATTAAATGAGGATGCATCAACATCCATATTACCGCCAGCGTGGACTATGGCGGAACCATCATAGCGGCCACTTTCTAATTGTTCTAACGTCGTTGTTGCGAAATAAATTTTAGGTGTGAGTACATCATGACCATCGATATTTTCTGTCACAAACCAAACAATATCTTTATCCAGTACGGCAATCTGCTCATCAGTTAAAGCTTTACCGACGGTAAAGTCTTCTACTCCATTCACAGTTGCAGCATTGGACATTAATTTCTCAACCAACTCGGTGCCATCAACACCATCGCGCACACTGAAAAATGTCCCAACAGACTCGTTTAATTGGCGGCGAATAACTTCACTAATAAAATAATTATCGCCCACAACCAAAACAGGTGTTTCTGGTATATAGCCAATTTGATCAAAGAAATATTGCGAACCAAAGAAAAGGCTCTGATCAATCATCTCAGTTCGAGTTTCATAAAACGGATAAATAGGGTTACTGGCACCATCCCCGACCTTGGCAGTGAAATCAACATCTTTCCATTTCTGGTTAGAAACAAATAACCCCTGAATTTTAGCGAGTTCGGTATAAGTTTTTGTGGTACTTAATCCTTTCGTCAGTTCGGCAATTGTTTTCAACCCAATATTAATTTCATAAGGATTTTGAGTCACCACAACCTCCTTATCACCGATGGCAACTGTTATTTTTTCACCTTCAAGTTTCGCACCGAATAATCCATTGTTAAATGCTCCACCATTGTGAGTCAGATTACCGCCTGCGATAATCCCACCGTTATTATCCGACAAACCATAATCTTTTAAATCTTTCAAAGAAGCATTGGCCCAATCTTGTGATAGCTTCTCTTGGCTATCAGATAACCACGCATCGCCGAACAATCTTTTCATAACACTGTTTAAGTGTTCACTCTGTTTGGCCATTTCTTTTAAGCTATTAAAACTGTTTGACTGAGTATCATATATATATGATCCCTTCCCTGAGACAGATTCCGGACTTCCATCACCGAAATAAAAGTCCAGCAGTTGATATAGCGTATTAAACTGAGCATAACCAGAAGTGCCACTTAGCACTTTTCTATATACCTCCAGCTTAATCGGGGTACTCAGCGTCTCCGTCAAATAATAGTAAAATGACATTTCATTATATTCTGGTGCATTATTAACAGTTCCAGATATTATCATATCCTTACTTGATTGAATAATACCACCTGTATTATTTAACGTTTTAGCACTATAAATATTCTTTTGATTAATATTTAAATTACCGCCGGATGAGATTTCGGCCATTTTAGTTAATTTAAAATCACCAATCCACGTTGGAATTGAACCTGAGAGTTTTGCTTTATAATATACCTCGTTTAGAATACCTTGCTTCCATTCATGTGAACCTTCAGCATTTTGTGCAGGGCCTGTAACCCATCCAGGATTATCATACTTACTAATATTATCAATAATTTTAGCATCTAATGCCATATCGCCTTGAGAACGAATATTACCACCATCATTCTTTATATTCTCTGCAACAATATCAATTTTACCCATACTAAGAACATTAGCATTTTCTTCATTTAGAAACTTACCTTTCTCTGCATCAATAATAATATCTTGCGAGGAGAAAATCAAAGCTCCACTACTATTAGTAATATTAATTGCCTTAAGAATGATATCCTTAAGACTCAAAATAGATTGATTACTTGAAATTTTAATGTTCTCATCTGCATTAAGCAGTATGCTTGCAGCACTTTCCAGAATACGGTCAATAATGATAGAACCCGTAGTCTTAATAGAGAACTCACCTCTAGCATTAATATCACCACTATCATCATTGTAGCGATAATCTTTAGAGAGAATTAAAGAGAGGTTATTATCACTAAAAATATCACCAGATAAATTATTCAAAGATTCAGCTAGCTTAATTAATAAATTTTTAGCCGAATGAATATAACCAACACTGTTATTTAAGTTATCAGCTTGAATATCAACATTATTACCACTGATATTAGAGCCACTGTTATTTACATTTTTTGATCTAATAGAAATATCAGCATCAGAAAATAATGTCGCTCCATTCAGGTTAGAAATAGAGTCTGACTCCACTGTAAGCCCACCGACACCAATAATGATAGCGTCACCAGCAGATGACCCTTTATCACTACTGTTTACAATAGTATTAGCCTCTACGGACAATATCCCTGATGCCTGAATTATCGCATTAATATTATCTAGTTTATTGATGTTTTTGAAGGTGGCGTCACCATCAGAATTAATAATTGCCGCAATAGAATTAATAAAACTACTGACATAACTGACGTATAAATTTCTACCCGCATTAATAACACCGACATTTCCCGTCCCATCACCTATATTGGATAAAACCCCAATATTAGCTAGAGACATATCAGCACCAGAGTAAATAACACCTTTGTTATTTAGATTATCTATATTAGATATCATTAGGCCATTATCTGATGTTATAACACTACTCTTATCGTTTATAACACTATTAATAAGTTCTAGTTTTAACCATTCTCCCAATGCTGAAATATAACTTCCACCGGAATTTTCCACATTGGCAACAGAATTAATATCAATATTATTCGCGATTATCCCTGAACCAGAATATTGGGTGGTTCCAGTTCCTGTATTAAACAGATTAGTACTATTATTTATGCTTACAGTTCCATCTGCATTAATAAATCCATCTACATTATTTATCGTTTCTATATTACTCAAATTAATATCACCAGAGGCGAGTATAGATGAGTTCTGATTAATTAATTCTGACGAATGGCTAATTGACAACTGGTCAGCCGCGAGTATTTTTGCTTCATCAGTATTTTTAATGTTATCAATATTCGTTAATATAATCTCGTTCGCTTGAATGAGTGACGAACTGCCTTTGTTATTTAACTCTTTAATGTCATCAAGCTTAAGTGAGCTTTCTGAAATTAGTTTTGCATTATTACTATTTGTAATAGTGTTAGCGTTACTAATTTCAATAGCACCACCTTGAATTAAACTGTTGTTATTATTTATATTAACTGCATGCACCCCACTGTTATTTATTTTTAGATTGGCACCTGAGAGTATACTACCCCCATTTTGATTATTAACTTCCTTACTGATATTTAGTGATAAATCTTTAGCTGCTGTGATATCGCCACTATTGAAAACACTTTCTGTTGTTATATCAATAGATTCTTCTGAGACAATTCTCCCACTATTATTAATACTATTTGACTTAATGGTATTGTTTTTATCAGCTCGCAACAATCCTTTATTAATTAAAGATCCGAGAATAAGATTTGCGTCTTGCTCAGTATATAAAACACCTTTATTATGTAAATCATTAGCGACAATGCTCAGCGGACCACTCGCATTGACAACACCATCATTGTCAAATAGTTCGTTAATAGTGAAGCTTAACGTCCCCTTCTGGCTATTAACTCCTGCACCTTGATTTAAAAATGAATTAGCATTAACTATAACATTTCCTGACTGACTGCTAATAGCAGCATCAGAACTTATAGTGGCGGAATCAATAGTTTCGCCGTTAATCGATACAATATAATTACCATCCACAAGGGATATAATTGCATTCTCTATTTTTTTACCTGAAGCATCAAGAGCGAAAAGTGTCCCTGTTATTTTATATTCACCCTTAACATCAATAAAAATTGATGTTACATCTATTTTGTCACTATCACCGCTCATTGCAAAAACACGTGCAGCATTTTGCAACAATGAATCAGCAGTAATTCTAATATTGCCATTTTTTGATACTGCATCAGCACTGAGTTTAGCTTGAGATAAAGCTCTAATAATTAGATCGCCATTACTTATAACACCACCAAAGCCTGTATTTTCATTAACTGAAATATCTATATTGTTGCCGGATAAATTAACATCACCTGACTTGCTGCTAATTGCTGTCAGTGCTAAATCACCATCGGCCGATATCTCAACAGTCTGATTACCGACTAAGCTACCTTTATGTCTAACCCCAACACCGCTTTCGGTACTGATTAGCTGTATTCTTCCCCCATACATGGAACCCAATGAACTGCCATCAATAGCAACTTTAGGGGTATCTGCAGCCGATAAGTTACGAATCTGGTGCTGTCGCGTTTGTGTGTCGTAAGTATTTAGCCCCGCAACAACTTTAATATCGGCATTCCCAGAGACTTCACCATCGAGTTTTACCGTACGACTGATCATATCAAAGTGGGTTAATCCTTCAGTAGATAGGCCTTGCCCTTCTACTGCAATCATACCCTTATTAACCTTTAATTGAATATTACCATTCTCACCATATTCCACTCGACCTGTACTGAGAGTTAAGTTATTCGCATTAATGGTTGATACGCCATTCACAGATATGCCATTTTCATTTGCAATGATAAGGTCAGCTTTTTTCCCAAACACTTCCATTGCGCCATTCAAATACGATCCCTTAGCACCCGTAACTTCACTAATGATAGCGCTAGCTTCTTGTTGTAGCTGACCGTTTTTAATTATATAACCACCTATGCTACTAACACCATCCTGCATGCTGTTATTAAAAATCAAACCATCTGGGCCAACATTAAAGTCGTCAAACTTATTGTGAGAAATCCCATTACCATTTGGATTAATAATATTTACTGTCGGTGTTCCATTGGCTGACTCTGAAATAGTTGGCGCATTTGAACTTGTATCGGGGACTAAGTTTGCATAAGACAAACTGGGCAATACTGCAACCAATGCCAAATAAATAGGGCACAACTTTTTATGTAAATTTTCTTGAGTTAGTTTCCCAATAAAAGATGATGTAGAATTATTGGTCTTACCTTTATTTTTGCTCATGCGTAAAACTCCTGCAGCTTGCTGGATATAACTTTATTAAGATAGAATTTCTTATTTATTTAGAATCGTAAATCAAACCTGTAACTTAGTGTTCTAGAATCAATATCAGAATTCCTTAATGTTGATGGTTTGGTTAGAGGATAACCCAATGTTAATGAAGTGGAGAAATGACTACCTACAGCCTTAAGGCCAAGAGCAGCTCCAGTTAAATACTCTGCAGGGCACGAGCCCATATCATCAGTACAGTTGTTTTTAATAAAACCAAGATCATAGCCAGCAAAAGGCGACATCTGCCATATCCCCAATTTATTGATAGCAATGGGCAGCTGAACTGTATTGGAAATGTAACCACCGTTATGTCCCGATACTGAACTTTCTTTGTAACCACGAACGGTATATTCATCACCAATTGATTGTTTACCATCACTCACTAATATATCTTTTGTAAATTGAAATCCTGAATTAACTTCATATGATAAACTCACTGGACCATATTGGGCCAATGACTTAGACCAGCTAATGATGCCATTATATTTTATGTAGTTTAGATCAAACCCCTTTAGGTCAGGTTCATTTTTCCATGCTGCACCAAACCAGGGAACACCCGCAGTCGAACTCAGATCCCAAAATAAACCGCCCCCCCAAAGTGTGCCAACCCGAGTTACCCCAAGGGCAATACTGCTGTATTTTTTACTACTAACACCTATTTTTATATCTTCTATTTTATTAGTATTATCGCGGCCTTCAACCTTTGTATAAGCACTAAGCTTCCCCACTGCGTCTCGAAAAATAACGCGGCTTAATTTAGTAGAAGCTCGCTGGGAAGTACCTTCACTATGATAGCCACCAAAGTATCCACCAATAACCTTCTCATATTCAGAACGATATAAAGAAGCATCTAGCAACCAATAGCCAAGTGGTAAACTGTAATTCATAGACCAAGAACTTTGACTATCGGTTTTGGTATACAAATCATTGTAAGCATAATAGAACGATAAAGAGTCATTAAATCCAGAAAAATTATTTACTGTCAAAGTCGAATTGTATTGATGCCAACCATCATCTTCACGGCCTGAGTTATTCATCCCTACAGAGAGCGAAATAGGAAAATAACTTGAATTACTGAGATCTAAAGTTGAGTAGCCAAAGTCATCCGATGGAACAATTTGTAATTTATCAGTCCTTGAAACACGAAGTAAGTTATCCAACCCTTGGTCAATATCTGACATTTTAAGCTTATTCCCTTGGGCAAAAGGAATTGCACTAAACAGCCTGGTTTTTTCAAAGAATGTGGGTGGATTCCCCTCGACACTAAACCCTGAAATCTTCCCCCATAATACCTCTAATTTAAGTACCCCCTCACGTAAACTACCCGGTTGAACAGTCACCAGCGTTGTCGCATAACCCTTGCCAACATAGAAATTGGTCAAATCCTTAACCAATTCCATTATCTCCTTTTGTCCCATCTCAGTATCTAAGAATTGCATAATAATCTTCTGCCTTTGTGGTGAATTGGCATAGATATCATCGTTTTCAATACTAATCTGATGAATAAAAAACGTATATTTTGACTTCAAAAGATTATCCTCATGCTGCTCATTGAGAATATTATTCTGACGTCTTATTTCGCTCTCTCTACGTTTTTCATCTTGAATCATTGAGCGTGTACGGCTACGTTCCAGTCTATCTAATTCTCTGGATGCGTTTGATGCTTGAGTATTTAATTGTGGTGGCTGTATTTGAGAATTAACCTGTGCGCACATAAATGCGAATGGCGCGACAATGCAGCCTGTTAAATACATCTTATTAATAATAACCATTCTGACGATACCAAACATGATATTACTCTATCGTTAAATTGAAATAAACTTGGCCAGCAACATTTCCTGATGTGATGTTTTTCCTATCTGAATCCACTATGTATATTTGAGCAAAATAGTTCAGATCTTTATGTTCATCTACGTTAAATAAAATTTCGGATGATTTTGTACCATCCACCTGTTGAGCAATATTCCTATTCCCAGTTAACATCCTTGTCCCTATTCCTTTCGCACCACCATTTTCAACGGGAATAGTATTTTGGATAACCCCTCTAGAGGAGCCTACAGGTTGTTGTTCAACAGTGGTAAATGCTATTTTTACAGAGGACGCCTGTGGACAATATACTGAGATTGAAAATAACTTTGGAGTTCCATGTTTACTACCTGTATTGAAATCAGAAAGAGGATAGCTGCCCAAATCAATATTTAAATTTGAATTTGCGATCATGCAGGAACGTACAACAACTGAAGTATTGGCTGTTAACACTATAGATAATAATGTTACACTATTGCTTGTCTCCTCAGCAGCAGTAAGAACAACCTTTGCAATTTCACCCTGGCGGATATCCCCTGCTGTTATTTTTCCGATTTGAATAAATTCGATTAATAAACCGTCGTTATTTATGGTGCAAGGCGATTGACAATCTTGAGTCGTTGGAAAATAAGCAGCGTCACGGCTAACGGGCCATTTTATTCTGATTCCTACACCACCAATTTCAGTACTGTATACATTAGGAAGAGCTGATAAAGCATTACCGCGCGTATAAGTAGACGTTAGGCGGGTTTTTACCCCCCCCCCACAGGTATAATTTAATGTATTAACGGGAATAAGCCGCGACCCAAGAATTGTACCTATTGCTCCATTTTCTGCTGGGTTAAGATCCAATTGAGGCATAGCAACCGTTGCTACATTTCCCGAACAGGTTGCAGCAGCTATTACACTCGAACTCATCCAACCTAACGACAAAGCAATAAGGGCTAACATCCTAATAATTAACATATAACATTCACCTCAATTAGGTTGGCTACTTTCATTACGACAAATAGTGTTGACGATTTTTATGTTTTCATAGTCAGAATAAAGTTCAGGTATATAGTTGATAAAACATTTCTGTATACCGTCTTTACTGTTCCAAACAATCGTAATACTCTGTGATTTCTCACTCGAGAGAATGATATTCCCACCTTGACCAACCACACCTAGTGAATCACCAGCAGCATTATAGGCGTTGGCGCCAAAGGGGATATAGTGTCCTTCTTCATTCTTAATCTTAAGAATTTGGTTATTAATATTTTTAGTATCAAACTTCACTAATACAGAAGCACCTGCTGTTGGCACTATTTTAATTCTATCCTCTTCAATCTCTATATTAGTTGGCATATCTTTTACATTAAGAGAGATTTCATTATATTGAAATGGTGACAAATACGGTAAAATAGCATATCCATTTTTAGCTACCCGTGCATTTGTATAAGGATAAATACTGGCTCCAGTCGCACCTTTGGCTTCAATAATACCCAGGGTATCGCTAATAGAATGCGATAGGTTCACTCCACCGGCATGCACGACAATACCACTACTTAAATTTACTGAAGCCATAGAGTTCGATCTACCTTGGCTATAACCAAGATTTATTAATGATGTGTCACCACTATATCCACCGTTAATGCCGAAATTGCGATCACTATTGCTTGTTCCATCGATCCAAGATCCATAGCTATATTCTTGATGTTCCCCAACAGTACCACTAATCGCTGTTTTTAATCGGGACTCGCGATCATTATGACTTATTGTCGACGTTAATCTTGGCCTATTACGATAACTTGAATCCGTAGCTAATGGAATACTGAGTGATAAACGGAAGGTATTCTCACCATTACCATAGCGATTATTTAACCGATTAAAACCTAAGCTATAATTGACTGACCCTACTGAGTTTGCGTAGCCAACCTGATAGTTTAACGTACTCTTCTCATTAACATCTTTATGCCAGTATCGACCATAGTAGGTTGTTAAAAAGAGGCTTCCCCAACCAGGGGATAGATTTTGATTTATATTTGCTTCAAGTACTTCGCGATAATTTTCAGTACGAATACCTTTGCCACTCTTTTGGGCCTCAACAGTATTTAGCGCATCCATTAATGTAAAATAATTACTACTTGAATAGCGATACGCCATTAAGCTAAAGTTAGTTTTTGTTGGTTCAACGACCTTCGCCAGGCTTACTTTAAAACTCATATTGCAAAATGTAGAGTCACATTGCGATTCATCATCTGCTTTAACTGAAGTTGAAGAACGTGTCGCATCAAAACTTAACGCACCGACTGGTGTATTAAATGCAACCCCACCAAGCAATGCAAAATAATCATTTGATATAGTTTTCTGGATACCTCCATAGCCAGTAATATAATTATTAAATCCATATTGATAGCTCCCCTCAAATAACATGGGTGGATCACTAAGGTTTGAGCTTCTTATTTCACCTACTGTGGCCGTGTATCTTGAGTATCCTTCACGTAAAAGTTGAGGAATACTAGAATAAGGCACAACTTGTACTCTTATATTCCCGCTTGCCTCTCTGATAGTTACTTCAAGATTCCCACCATAACCGGCTGTATTTAAATCATTTATAACAAACTCGCCAGGGGGAACATTTGTTTCATGGATAACATTGCCATTTTGTCGGATGGTGACCAAGGCATTACTGTCGGCAACCCCTCTGATTACTGGTGCATATCCCCGCATAGAATTTGGCAGCATGCGATCATCAGTATATAGGCTGACTCCCCGAAGTGGCGTGGTATTAAACATAGCCCCAGTAGTATTCACGTCTCCAAGGATAAATTGTGACTGATTGGCAGCGAATGATCTCTGTATATAAGCAGATTGATTATTCCACGTTACACTTTCATCGCTACTACTATTTGCCATACCATTAGTAAAAAGTCGCCATGATCCTAGCTTTGCTGATGTATTCAAGCTGCCATAATAAAATTGTTTATTTTTTTTATGATCATTATATTCAGATGAGTTTTTATAATTAGATGCATTCAAACTATAAGCTAAGGTTAATGCTGGGACACCCTCATCCCATAACTCTGGTCTAATATATCCATTAGGCATACTCTCCACATAGACCTGTGGTATCGTCAGATATAGCTTCTGATCGCTATCGTCAAAAGTTATTGTTGCATCTGGGATAATATCGTTAATTAAGATGCAACCATTGCTTTGCCAGTCCTGAGGGAGCATGTTCTGTCTTACACCAAAAGCCAGTATATTTTTCGGTGTGAAACAAGGTTGAACACCTTGTTCTTTATCTGTTTCAATAAAGTTTACATTTAAACTTTCAATATTTTTTGAGTTTAAATTCATTTCTACATAATACTTTCCAGCTTTTACTGTATCTTCACCATCAAAATCCTCTAAATTAACCCCATGCTCATAAAACTTCATAAAGCCAGACTTAAATTTAACCTGTCCCTGTGGAATAGAATTATATTTCCCCACAGCAAATGACTGTAGTGGGAAAAAACATAGGGTAATACCAAAAATGAAAAACTTCATGATAATCATAGCACCTGTATTGTTATTTTATATTTAATTTATTATTCTAATATAATTTCCTTTTCTACAAATGCACCTAAATCAGTAATATAACTATAAAATAACTTCACAGGCTGATTACCAAGGTCTGTAACCTTAAAATCAAATTCATAGTTAGAATAAGGAAGGATCATCCCTCCTGTTAAATCAATTTTATTGCTGCCATCAGTTACTACAAATTTACCGATTGATACATGATACGGTGACTTATTCTCACCTTTGATATTAATCGCCTTACCTGTCCTTTTTGCCACCCAACTAACATTTTCTGCCGCAACTCTTGGATCTGAAGATAAGCCTATCGGACGATATAAGAACTTTAAGCGTGTACGAAATGCAAGATTTAGCTTATTTTTTGAATTATCATTTTCCAGCTCTGGTGGTATATCAAGTACATTTACCCAGAGCAATGTCTCTCTATCACGGGGAAACTTTACTTTTGCTTCTTCTGTTTTAAAAACTCTAAACGACTTTCCTTTCCCCGCATTTATTCGCGAAACTGGAGGGCTAATAACAAAAGGTAAATCTTCTTTTTCCACATCACCAGACCCCATGGAATACCTATCGGATTCTAACCATACTTGGACTAATGATGGCAGATCTCCAATATTATTGACTCTAATAACTTGTTCTTTACTTTTTTCATCAAAAATTATTCGCGTTGCCATAATTTGAATAGAGGCATAGGCCGAATATCCTCCACATGCAAAAAAACCTATTAGAAGTATTTTTAATAACTTCATTTCCTACATCCTAAAACCATTGGAAAAAATAATCATCGGGGACTGGCTCTTAAAGAGCAAGCCCCCAAAAATTAGTTATAAACTATAGAATAAATAAGACTTGATTCTACATTACCCGCAGTCACCACACCGGTGGCTACATATTCCGCCCAATAATCAAACCGAGCACTGTTACCTGCAATAGTTTTTTCTTGATGTTTATCATTTGGTTCCGCTAAATTTAAAGGAGTAGTATCGTTATTTAGAATACTAATTTGCACATTAGCAGCAGCGTCTACAGCAGAATTTTTCAAATTGCCAGTACTATCGTCAATCGTGCCTCTGGCTCTTTCAAAATTCACATTTGCTTTTGCGCCATCAGTACATTCTGCTCCTGTTAGTGCAATATAAAATTTAGTTGCTTGCGCACGTTGACCAACACTTGATAATGCAGAAGTACTGACAGTTTTAAGAGGAACGGTAAAATCATTAGTCCCGGCACTCCCTGCTTCTGTTCCACCAGTTATTTCACAAGTAACAGCAGAGACTGCTCCCGTAAAAGTAATTGTACCGTCATCTGCTGCAGATAAGTTGCTATTAAGAAACAACATTGAGACCACAGCAAAAACTCCTTTTTTTAAGATAGAATTACCATATTGTGACATTTTATAATTTCCTCCTTTTAAAATTATTTATTTAACTTGGATAGGTTTAACACCTAATAATTGGCTAATAGATAATCAATCGCTGTATATTCTGCATGTTTATACATGCATATGAAATAGTGGAATTAGATTGTAATCTTGTAAGAAAATGCTTACATTGCGTAATTTAGGACATTAATCAGTTGTGTCACATTAAGCAATCGTCAGGTAACATCATATTTTATATGATGTTACCTGAGAACTTCACTGATCCGAAAACGAAAAGCCTTCAAACGCCTGCATTATCCTGCAGATATCATCACTCAATGTGTCCGTTGGTATCTGACTTATGCACTGAGTCTTCGCAACCTGGAAGAAATGGAAGATGAAACCATCACTATCAGGTAGGGTAATTACCTGAATAACCTTGTGGAACAGGATCATCGGAATATCAAACGGCGAATACGTCTGATACTGGGATTTAAGCCATTTCGTCGAGCGCAGACCATTCTGCGCTGATGTTGAGCTGATACACATAATATGTAAAGGGCAACTTCAGCATCCCGCCGAGAATGTTTATCACCAGCGGAACAATTTTATCTATTGGCCGTCTAAAAATCGGTAGGGAAACTATGGCTGACTTCCGTTAATGCGATAAATACTTTGATCCTAATGGATTTTATCCTTATTAATGATCAGAAACAAAATCATGACGACTCATGGATCGTAAAAACAGGTATTATTCCAACGACGCTTACATTCAACCTATATTAACTTCAACCAGCCATCCTCTCGCAATACTTAAAACTCATCGCCGATGACAAATGTCGATCCACAATCATGAGGTGGGATATATCAAGAGAGTTTAACGTCCCCCTGCGCGTCCGCGATCGCTTTGATATACAATCTTGGGGTTGTAAGCCGGAACCAGCCAAAATTTTATAATCACGAAAGTTGCCAGCTTACGAGAAATATACTAACCCTAGTGTTGCGGAGTCTCGAGTGATAATGGCATATTTCTCGAATAGATTCTCTGGCGCAACGTTGTTGAAACACTTCAATAAATTTAGCTGGTGCCCCCTCAAATACATCCGACTTTAACGCGATATTATCGAGAAGTTTTAACAGAGAAATGGCAGTAAAGACATTTACCATGACTTGCTCCACGTTGATTAGTACACCCCGATATTAGTAATGTCTTCATAAGCCACATGAAGAAGCGTTTTTCCGACCAACAGAGACCATCAGTATTCTCCACGAGGCTGAAGCCGGGGTATATCCGCCCGTGAATTCTGCCGCAAGCACGCCATTTCCGATGCCACGTTTTACACCTGGCGTAAGAAGTATGGCGGTATGGAAGTGCCTGAGGTTAAGCGCCTGAAGTAGCTTGAAAAAGAGAACGCCAGACTCAAGAAGCTGCTTGCCGAATCCATGCTGGATAAGGAGGCGCTTCAGGTGGCTCATGGGCGAAAGTACTGATGACAGACCAGAAGCGGGAAGCTGTGGTGTTGATGTGTGATGCGACCGGTCTGTTGCAACGTCGTGCCTGCAGACTCACAGGTTTGTCCCTGTCGACCTGCCACTATGACGCTCAGCGTCAGACTGCTGATGCGCATTTATCAGGGCGCACCACTGAGCTGCCACTGGAGCTACCGCCGTATCTGGCAGTTACTGCGCCGTGAAGGACTTCATGTTAATCACAAGCGCGTGTATCGCCTTTATCATCTGAGCGGGCTGGGCGTAAAACGCAGACGATGTCGTAAAGGGCTGGCAACAGAACGTCTGCCGCTGCTCCGCCCGGCAGCGCCCAATCTGACCTGGTCGATGGATTTCGTCATGGACGCATTGGCCACCGATCGCAGGATCAAGTGCCTTACCTGCGTGGATGACTTCACGAAGGAATGTCTAACGGTCACTGTTGCCTTTGGGATTTCAGGCGTGCAGGTCACGCGTATTCTGGACAGCATTGCGCTGTTTCGCGGCTATCCGGCTATCCGGCTACGATAAGAACTGACCAGGGCCGGAATTTACCTGCAGAGCACATGACCCGTGGGCTTATGAGCATGGCGTGGAGCTGCGGCTTATACACCCCGGCAAGCCGACACAGAACGGATTTATTGAGAGTTTTAACGGACGCTTTCGCGATGAATGCCTGGATGAACACTGGTTCAGCGACGTCAGTCATGCCAGGAAAACCATCAGTGAATGGCGTCAGGATTATAACGAGTGCCGCCCGCACTCCACGCTGAATTATCAGACGCCGTCTGAATTTGCGACGGGTTGGAGAAAGGGTAATTCTGAGAGTGAAGGATCCGACATTATTAAGTGAGCGTTGTATCTAATCCTGAGGGCAGGTCAACCAGACTAGGTTTACTAGGGTCCATTTTGGGCTTACTGAAATTACTGCTTGATGTTTTCGGTACGTCTGTATCATCGGCAGAGAGCAAGTGGTTAATCGCAACTTTACTGTCAATACTCAGATCTTACCTTGTAAGAGTGCTTCATAATGATGGATAGCGGAACGTAAATCTTGTCGAGCTTGTCGTTGGCTGGCAGTTCAACTCGTTGGCCCCGAGACCACTCGAAAGCGACTTCTCGGCCATGACGGGCCTGAGGATCTCACGATAATACCTCATGACATGACCAATGAAAAAGTTGTTTCAGATCTACGCCATAAGAAGGACAATACCCTAAAAAATTGCAAATTATCCGACTATGTCTCTGTCTTTGGTGATAATATAGAATGTATGAATAAATTGCATCTATAGACACAGATAACTGTCCGGTTAATATCCGAACAATATCGGGGCTGACTTCGCTATTCTCTTTAGTGAATAAGCCATATAACTCAAAAAAGCTTCAGTTAGATAGCAAACCCCAGCCGACCTTTATCAGTAATGCCTTACAACAGAGTCAATTGTTCAGTATTTAATAACCAAAGATCTCTTAGCTTGAATTCATCCTGCCAATATTCCATAAAATAGCTTCATTTAAGACCCCATGATAAGGAACCTTCCTTGGCTATTTTATGATCACATGTGAGATATCTCAGTGATGTACACCAAATGTCATCAAAACGCAGATACCCCCACTCTGGGCTTAATAGGCTGGTAGCTACACATAAATAGGAACAGACTCATAGAACCTGTATCCTTTCCCCTAACTACATAATTTGTATTATTTAATAAGGGATATTATGCATTTTTTAATTTTTATTTCTATTCTTCTTTTAAAAAATTATTTTTCATCTATAACTAGATGGGTCATATGTTGCCATCTAAAATTAAGATCATTTACTCCTCGCGGCGGTACTAATTCATTAACACCTCTTGGTGAAGGAATACCTGCTGAGGCCATAAAATTATTTTATTTTAATTAAATATTACTTTTTCTTTCATTTTTATCTATCCCTGATTTAATATCTCCCTCAAGTTTCCTAATCCTTTCATAACGCACATGCCCTTCACTTTTAACATTTTAGATTAATGCTTTATGTGTTTTAATTTCAAAATTCCCAGAGTTATCCGGTAATTATAAATTTGCATTTATACCTCTACATGCCTGAGAGGCTTGAAATTCATTTCTGACAATCATATATTTATAGTCTAGCAGCCATAATTAATTTAACGTATAAACAACATATAAAATAAAATGCCATTGCTGCTAAATTAAGATTTGAGTCCCATTTCCCCCATAAGGAAAGCCTATTGTATAACGTAAAATATCGTTAATATCTTTAGACTCAACAACTCTTAACTTTTCGACTAAAGACTCTGGAGTCTTTAGTCGAAATTCCCTTCCATATAATTTCGCACCTAATTTTCGGACAATATCGCCGAGAAGATTTGTTATCCCTGACTCATATTGCTTCATTTTCTCCACCATTCTAGTTGCAATGGCAAGAATTTTTGGTTTTTTTGGTTAGTCTGTCACTAATTTTCCTTAAGGATATATATTTAATCAAGGCGATTATTAGCCTACTGCTCATTCACAACTTTATGTTATAATAATAAATAAGGCTCAATATCTTTGTGTGGGTTTTTCCTTAAAAAATTAACGTATTCAACTTTAAATATTTGCATTTTTAAAACAACACTATTTTAATGAACATGGTGGAAAGATGTAAACACTATATTATTCAAGTAAAACATACCCACCGAAAGTCAATACTCAGATATCCACCATAAACTTTAACTACGTTTCTAGCTAAGCGTTAATTTATCTTTGTTCACATTTAGCAATAGAGCCATTTTTTTATTATCTTCCACGTTCAACAATTTCTCGGTCAATAACGGGAGTAGATCTCTGTTCAGTACCAAATCAATCTCACGCGCACCGCTTTGTTCAACTCGGCAACAGCTGGCAAAGAATTTGACCACGTTATCACTATATGTCAGTTGTGACTCATATCCCGCCACGCGACGGAAACGTTCACAGATTTTATTTAGCTTCATTTGAATAATACTGGCCAACGTGTCGGCAACAACTGGTAGATAAGGTATAAGCCGTAAACGGCTCATAAATGCTGGGCGAAAGTGGCGATCAAACTCTGGGCGAATCAATTCTATTAATCTGTTGTGAGCTATTTCACCTAAAGTGCAAGCAGACATCATACGATCACTGGCTAGATTGCTGGTGAGGATAATCAACGTGTTGCGGAAATTGATCAACTGCCCTTCAGCATCTTCCATCACTCCTTTATCAAATACCTGATAAAATAGCTCCATCACGTCGGGATGTGCTTTCTCAACTTCATCCAACAACACCACACTATAAGGCCGGCGGCGTACCGCCTCGGTTAACCCCCCCCCTTCCCCATAACCCACATATCCGGGTGGAGAGCCTTTTAGCCCAGAGACCGAATGTGCCTCCTGATATTCCGACATGTTGATAGTGATCAGGTTCTGTTCACCCCCGTACAACAGATCGGAGAGTGCCAACGCGGTTTCGGTCTTCCCTACCCCGGATGGCCCTGCCAACATAAAGACTCCCAGTGGCTTGGTAGGGTCATTAAGATTGGCGCGCCCAATACGGACTTGCTGAACGATAGCATCCAATGCATAGGATTGGCCGATAACTCGGGCCTCCAGTCGCGTCAACAATTCACTCAATTGATTCTGATCCTTCTCCAACATTCGCCCTAATGGGATGCCGGTCCAGTCCGCTATCACATCAGCAACACAAGCCTCATCAACACAATCGAAAACCAGCGGTTGCTCTTGATGTAATTCCGATAACTCAGCCCTAAGGGCCGCCATTTCTTGCATATCCTGACTCGCTTTGATACGTGTAACCAAATCACTCTGCCGCTGCCACTCGGGGATAAGTTTGTCCAGGTCTTGCTGGATTTCATCTTCCCTCTGAGCTAACCTGTGCAAACGGGCCCCATTACCGCCTTCCAGAAGCAAGCTATCACGCTCAACGGTGATATTACTCAGTAGCGCATTAAGATCTTCAATCTCTTTCGGCTCATGACACTGTGACACCGCAACACGGGCGCAGGCAGTATCGAGCAAACTAATGGATTTATCTGGCAGCTGTCGGCCTGATATATAGCGGCTGGAAAGCGTGACAGCGGCGAGCAGCGCACTTTCAAGAATAGTGACACCATGATGCAGGCTCATGGCCAGCTTCATGGAACGTAACATCGCAGTAGCCGCTTCTATATCAGGTTCGGCAATTTTGATCACCTGGAAACGGCGGGCCAGTGCAGCATCTTTTTCAAAATATTTTTTATATTCAGCCCAGGTGGTGGCAGCCAGCACACGTATTTCTCCGCGAGCCAAAGCGGGTTTGAGCAAATTAGCCGCATCATTTTTCCCAGCCTGCCCGCCAGCACCAATAAGCGAATGAGCTTCATCAATAAATAATATCACGGGTGAAGAATAGGCTTTCACTTCGTGTAATAGCATTTGCAAACGGTTCTCAAACTCACCTTTTACGCTGGCCCCCGCCTGTAGCAAGCCCATATCCAGTGAAAGAATCTCCATATTCTTTAACGCCTCGGGCACACTGCCTTCCACAATGCGTTGAGCTAATCCCTCAACCACTGCCGTTTTGCCCACGCCGGGTTCGCCCGTTAACACCGGGTTGTTCTGACGTCGACGTAACAAAACATCAATCATCTGGCGGATTTCAGCTTCACGACCCAGCGCTGGATCGAGCGCATTCTGCCGCGCCTGTTCTGTCAGATTACGGGTATATTTCGCTAACGCGGAATCATGACTATCGCCGGTATTCATAGGCTGACGGGCTACTGCCGCAGAACATTCCTGAAGCAACAATTTATCCGCCAGTTCACCATCACAACTCAGCGCCTGGCTTAACATCGATGAAAAACGAATCTGATTGCCGGATAAATCATTCAGTAAACAGCCAAGAAAGGCCTGCACCGGCAAATGATTTTGCTGCCAATTCACACTCGCATGCAGCCAGGAACGCTCTAAATGTTCTACCAGAGATTCAGACAGAACAGGAGGGCGAGAATTGCCACTACGCAATGTGTTCAAACTGACCGTCAGTGCGTCAAGTAAATCATCGCCTCGCAGCCCGGCATTCAGCCCCAATTTTTCTACCAGCCCCGTATGGGTAATCATCAGAGCCATTAACAGATGTTCAGTTTCCACTTCATGATGTGTCCGGCTGACCGCCAGACTGATGGCGGCATCCAGACATTTGCGTGCTTCAACATCGAGATTAGCAACAATTTTTTTGAGATAACTACCCACATTTTTTCCTATTTAGTCTATTGAATTTTATACAATTAATAATTCTTAACGGCAGTCCGCAATTTTGGCTGGCAATTGTGAAATATTGCCATGCAAGGCAGACGGTAATGTTTGTTCGGTTTTCTTATCCATAGTGTTTTGCTGAGCCACTGCATTTTCGCTGAGAGCATCGGCAGCAGCTTTCCAGCGTAACCAGGCTGCCTGTACGGCGTTTTGTTTATCAAACTGATAACGCACCAGGATCTCTTTGATCCCTAATGAGGTGATGGTGGCACTGTGTTCCGGGAAATCTTCCGCGCTAAAAGAGAGTTTCCCTTCGGCAATATCCCGTATGAAATCAGGCCAGGCGTTATCACCGATATAGTCGAATGACAGGTCAAAACCGGGGAAATTAATCGTTTGTGTCACACGACTACAATGGCCGGGTTGCCACTGGAATAGGGTCTGCTCACTGAAGTTCATGCTTTTCAGATCCCAACGCTGAGCATCACAGAACAGCGTTAGTTGACTACCGGTTGGCATCAGGCGTGCCCCGCCAGGCACCGTGGCAGGCAGGCTGGTCAGCGTCAACTCAACCGGTTGTTCCTCAATAGCCGCCAATTTCGCCTCGAGTTTTACTTGTGCTTCCTGCAATTTCGCCAATTTATCTTCGCTACGGGTATTCGCACGTTCTGGCATCGACAGAACATCGTCAGGGCGCAGGACATGATTGACAAGACGCATAAATTCCGGTGTCAGGCTCAAAGACTGGCCTTCAAACTCTCCTGCTGCTGGGCCATTATTGCCCACCACCAATACACTTTTTGCTGGCCCGCGAATGAAATCTGACAAATATTGCCAGGTCATATCCAGTTGATCCTGATAATCCAATTGCGCGGCGTTTTTTTCCATCGGCCACAGCACACGACTTTGCCATTGCTGTTGTATCCAGCAACTGGAGCGCTGCATAGCATGAGCCGTCAACAGACGCGCATCATTCATATACAAAGACCACACCGCATTAACCGCAACATCATCTTTCGCAGGATTGATACTTTTACGCAGCGCGGCAAAGCGGCCACTGAGTTTTTGCAATGGGTTACTGCTTCCCTCTTCGCTGCGAAATAAACCCCGCGTCAGATTGTCACTGTTTTCCGGGGTGGCGACGGCTTCAGCAACCGCAATACGCAGGCTGGTTTGCCATTCATTCCATGCATTTATATTGGAATCTTTCAGCGGCGCAGCCAGCGTCTGTTGATCCAACTTAAGTTTACTGGCTATTTTTTGGCTGATGGCCAGCTCAATGCGATCTTTATTTTGCATCAGTGGAGCCAGCTCATTGGTTTTTTGTAGCAAATTAAGTTGGCGCAGTTCACGCAACCAAGGTGCCGCTGCACTATTAGGAACATCCGCCAGTTGCTGCACGATATAGCGGGAAAACTTCATCGACGGGCTGTTACCCCGCTCAATGCCGATCAGCATATCTTGCCATTGTTCTGCATCCAACAGCGGTGCTTGCTGCTGGCTCATCGCCAGCAGTAATTTCATCCATTGATCCTGGCGTAATGAGCCCCACTGCCGCTCAAAATTATCCAGCGCGGTCAGTTTTATATCTTCACCGGCAGCCTGACGTACCTTGATAATCCAGTGGCTGATTTGCGCCGTTCCTAGTTGGGTCCATTGCCCAGCCAACTGCTGCTGTCTATCGCTAGCGGGCAAAAAATTAATCAGTTTCACCGGTAGCAATTCAGGATCGGTCGCTAATAACCATTGCCATTGGCTATCACTGTTCACCAGCTTCGCGAGTAACTGGCGCAAGGTTTGCACATGTTCTACACCGCCCGTTTGTTGCAGTAAGGCGCGTTGTAGCACGATATTGTGTTGAGGTGATAATACCGACAGCTCTGATGTCTTACACAATAGCCGAGGTATTTGCCCACGTCCGTAGACTTTATTGGGAGCCATACTGTTATGTAATTGTTGAACTGGGGTGGTGTTACCCACCTGGCTCAGGGCGGTCGGTATCGGTGGCAATTCATGCAGCTCGGCTATGGGTTTATATTCCAACATCGCCTGCTTCGTCATGATGCTTTGCGCTAAATCAAGGATATAGCCACGTTGTTGCTGAGGAGTGGCTTGATTGAAACGCTGCTCATAGCACTCGACAATAGCATGCGCATTCACCACAGGAGTGGGCGCAGCACGTAACACCTGCTGCTCAAGCTGAGAATGGCGATAATTAACTGCCGGGATAAAAGGCCAGTATTGCAGCGGCTGTTGCTGCCCACTTTCAATCTGTTCTAGTTTTTTAATCTGTTGAGCCACCGTCAAGGCAGTGAAATCCCCCGCGATCAACGAGTGAGTGCGCATCCCATAAAAGAGCAGTAGCGCCAGCGTCACTGAGGCCGCCATCACCACGCCCCATTGCTGTAAGAAACGGCGCAGAAAACCGATAGCATCAACCTGACGTAATCTGCTGAGTTCCGGCAATTGACGCATCAGTATATCGTGCAAAAAAACGGCCTGACGCATGGCACTGTTTTGGCTAACGGGCACCGTGGCCGTGAACCAAACCCCGCCTAAGGCTCCAGATTCAAAATACGCATCTGGCTCACACAGGGCAGCCAAATAGCTTTGCAAAGCCGGTTGTAACTGGCCAAGTTGCTCAGGAAAATCGAGTAATTGCAGCGTATCTTCATCAGGGGGCAGGCCGGTAAACATACTGATACGCACATTGTCCAACCCTTCTTTTACTGTGCTGAATAACGGATTAAGGAACGCCGGATCTTTGCCATCAACCACCGGGGATTGTAGCCAGTGATAGCCCAGTGCTTGTTGGCGCTGTGCGGGCGATAGCTTATCAGACCATAGGGTAAAACCGGACAAGTGGTCACAGCAGGTAATCACCACATATACCGGCAAACGATGTTTCACTTTTTTAATCAGTGGCTCAATTTGCGTACGAATATGGCGGGCATTCAAGCTCAACTCAGCGATATTTTTCTGTTGCAGGTCATCGGCGGAAACACACACCACAATACCCGCCGGCACAGGCAAACGCCGACACCAGCTCACCAGCCGCAGCCAGGCACGCTCAAATGCCGGGCTTTTACTCAAAAATTGGCTGGACAGATCGAGAAAACCTACCGAGCGGAAGAACCACCAACGCAATGTCCGGGTAGGAACCACCACACCACTTTCGGGTTCATTAGAGAACAAGGGCAGACCGGTACTGGCCATTAACGTGGTTTTACCACAACGCTGGCCAGTGAGGACAAACCATGGCAAGGGTTGTTTACCATTGCGAATGCGCTTAATGACTTTGGCTCCGGTTTTCCAGTGCTCAGACAAAACATGTTCCATACGCGATAATTTAAAATGCGTGGTTAATTTGTCGAAGAACTTCGCTTTTGATAATCCGACAATGCCGACCCAAGCCAGTCGAATGCCGATAATGGCGATTATCAATACCAGCCACAGAATAAAGCCACTGATTAACGACCATTCAATAACCGTAGCAATGACTAAGCAAACAATAAGCAATATACATAGCAAAAAGGCCCACACAGTGAAGGCAATCAAATTTTTAAACATTCTATAAACCTATTAGATTGAACCTAATCCTGCGATAAGCATTATGAGATAAACCGCTATTACCATTGATAATATGAGCCATTTCATATTACGAAATTTCTTTCGTACGGGATTTATCTCCCCATGGCTATTTAACAGTTCTGAAATTAGCGGCGCATTGTTCGGCCACTGACGCCATTGTTCAGGTAAACAACGGCGTTCATCTGAAATTCGTTTCTGTAATTCATCATCCTGCTGAGTATATTTGCCATGAAATCCCATTAATAAGCAGAATAAATAGACCACTCTTAATTTAGCGTTATTTTTATCAATAGAATCAAGGCATGAGAAAAACTCACTACCACCGGTCGATAAATCAAAATAATGGCTTTGTAATAACACCGCTCGCCACTGTTTAACCCATTCGGGTTCAGAACGTAAAACTTGTTCATCTAGCCAGATGACCACCGCAAAATTAGCATCCTCACAGTCTTGCAGTGAATGATGCAATTCGGAGGCCAAACGCGCTTGTTGCAATAATTGAATACATTTATTTCTGAAACGCGAATAATCAGCATGTTCCTGTGGTTCAAGAATAAAAGAAGTTATAAACCGGAAGACTGGCATATAACAATTCACGATGCTCATCATGTGGGCACCACAAATATAAGTTGAACTTGAAGATCCTCCGGCATATCTGACCAATAAAATGAGATACTTTTGTCTTGTTCAGCCGCGGCCCATAATTCACTCTGACGATCGACGATAAAATAAGATGAATCGCTACGGTTTGGTACACCACGCGGAGCCTGTCGGCACAAAGTGACCGGAGCACCCGGTAAGGCATGCTGGATCAACAGATTAATCGCTTTGGTTGAAGCCAGCTTAATACCACCGGTATTTTTTATCTGCTGATTTTCCATCGAGATAGTTGAAGAACGTAACAACAACAGTATTTTTTCCGCGTTCTGTAACTGCTCAGATTCAAAATGACTGATATATACACCGTGGATATCTTTTTCCATGGTGATATAGACGTTATCTTCCAGCACCAAATTATTCAGTAAACGGACTAACGTTTTACGCGCACTGTCGAAGCAATGACCCAACTGATCGTGGTCGTAAGGCTGCAAGTGATCATTACCGGTACGCCACTCCCCCAAGAATGAACATCCCTCATTGAAAGAAGAGAGTTCCCCAATCAACTGTGACAATAAACAATACATTTGCCACGGGTGAACCTGTCGCGCCTGAAGCATATTTTTTAATAATGGCAGCGCGTGATTTAAGGTACGCATCGCCAACAATTGCGTGATCCGATCACCGCGATCACTGCCGCTAACCAAGCGCTCAGAGCGCTTGTACTCTTCCAGTTTTTTTGCTCTGGCGCTGACATCGTAATAAATAGTTTCAATCAGTTCATAGAGCGTCGCTGAGCCATGCAAGGTGACCGCAGGTACAGAAAAATCAGGATCAAATATCACCCGGTCATTTTCATAACGCAGTCTCATCAATGGAATACACTCGCAATCGACGGCTTCCTGCATCTCTTCTGCGGTTAAAATACGCACGTTGTAACACAGGCGGGCCACAGTCGCTTCTGGCGCCTGATCATAAATATCTTTCATCACCGGATCATCATTGGTATTGACCCAGCGGGTTCCTGCCCGTTCATGCTCTTTCTTTAATAGCGTGACATTATTGTGTTGTGGGTCAAAACGGCGTAGCGCCAGCCACAGCGTAAAAGGCTGGTCGCGTTGTTTCCAGGCATCACGAAAATGACGCTTTTCAAGCTGACAATTACCTGGATATGACAGGTAAGCCCCACCCGGCATAATGCACTCAACACTGTCGATGCTCACCACAAAATCCTGCAACGCAGCTTTATTGACTTTAAGCTCGACCATCCCCTTATTATAAGGTTGAGCAGAACGGCGAATCTGAGCATGTTGCCATTCGTTATGCAGGTCAAGAGACTGAAAATGCTGTGGTTGTAGATACAATCCAGAGTGCCAGTAAATTTGCTGTTGTTCTGGGTACATTATGACTTTTCCCCATTTTCAGCTTCATCTTCAGCCGCATAATCCGTGGTGGCGCTGGCAGCCGTTGATTTGCCCTCTTTTTGCGATGCCTCAAGGCGGGAAATGCGGTCACTGCCCATGGTCACAGCAATGTTCAATGGCCCTAAACCTGCCCACCATTCTGGTTTCCACCACCCGCTTTTGGAAATTTTGACTGGAATATCAACCAGAACCCTATGTTGCTTCATAGGATAGGGATAATATCCGGCAACCAGGGCGACACTGCGGGTGTTCTGCGCACGGTTAATATGTAATGTACTGTCCTGTCCCGGCATAATGGTATAGCGATCCACTTGCAGTAAGGCTCCTTCAGCCCCAACCCCTGCAAATAGTCCTTTCAGCGCAGCTGGATTGCTAAGGATTTTATTGAGAGAAGCTTTATCTTTCGCCTGCAATAATAAAACGGTACAGCTATTAGGCAACCCGTTTACCGTATTCAGCGTCGGCTCTGCGCGTAACTGAACGGTAATAGCGCCCCCAGCATATGACGCGGTAACAGCTTGCAATGCTTCTTCTTGAGAGAACTTCTCTGGCATAGCACATCCGCTTATCAAGAATATGCTCAGTATCAGTGAAATCATTCCACCATGTAATTTCATTCGCTTTGTTGCCCTTTTAATACGCTATTAATACTTTGCAAGCTATTATCATCTTGCAGCATTTCCTCTAACCATTCGGTCAAGGTCATCCCCCCCCAACGAGCTGCGCGCTCCAGTAATAAAGGGAGTGGGCTGGAAGGCTCTGTCTGGCGGAAAAAATCTGCAATAGTCAAAATCTGGCTGATAGCCACGGCCCGAGACATTCCGTGGTGAGTCATACCACTTGCGAGTTGTTGTTCACTGGATGACTCTGCCGCAGCTTCGCTATAGATGGGGCCAAGACGATCTATCATACGCTGGACCCATTCTTGCATTTCGACTATGATCTGCTTGGTCTGACCAAACGCAGTAGAATCTGCATTGGGGTTCAATTGGCTGTATTGTTGTTCAAAAATAATCAACGCCGACGTGAGCTCTTGCAGGGTATCCTTTAGCGAGATTAATTTTTCTACACTGAGTGCCGCGGCCCAGCGGTTATAACTCGTCATTGATAAATCATCACTGCCAACTGTGGTTTCATCGTCCGTTTTAGGGGGCCCATGATGCTCCCGCATAACAACTTTCTGCCAATAGGCCAGTGAACTCTCCTGCTGCCCCAACATCGGGTATATTTTCAACCACAACGCCAGCTCACGATCCAAGCGGTTCAACGAACTTTGGCGGAACACGTGGCCGTCCGCCTCCAAAGCTGGCCAGCAATAATCCCAATAGCGAGTAGTGAACTGCTGTAAAAATGCCATACCTGATAGCAGGCCAGTGATGCCTTGTTGCTGGGTTATCCCTTCGATGAACCAACAAGCAACCTGTAGGTCTTTACTCTCGTCACACAATACTTTGCTGCTGAGTTTAACCACTTTAGCCCAGTCAGCCACGCGTAATTCGGTAGCCCACTCCCCTTGAGGCAGATAATCTGGGTCACTTTCTCGCGCCCTGCGGATACTGTCGTAGACCTGTTCATACTCAATATTGCGACCACAGGGAGCCACATCATTTATCGGTGCCAACAAGGCATCAAAATCAATTTTCATTATCTCTACACTTAAGCAATCAAAACTGTCGGGCATCCAACCACTACAGAGCCACCATGGGCGCAACTGTCGCCCATACGCGCGGCAGGTTTACCGCCAATTAATACTTTAGTACTTCCCATGATCACGGTATCTGATGCGCCAACACAGACTGCCATCGACCCTAAGGTGGCCGCTGGGACTCCGCCGATCAGTACCGTAGGGGTGCTAGGGGTGGAAATTGGCCCTCCCACATGGGGGATTGGCGGCATACCTGACGTCACCATCGGGCAAACATGCATATCACCCACTCGGGCTGCGGGTTGTCCCATCAATGGCCTCCTAATGCTGAATACCATTGAGCGACCAAGGTTTGGGCACCTCTAATAGGAGCTTGTTCTCCTGCTAATCTGATACTTATCAGCATTAGTACACAATGTAACATCACCGGTGCTAGATGTTTTTCCGGGTAAACCGCTTCAAACTCAGCCGGAGTCATACTGCCCTTAGACCAAAATAGTGCCAGTCCAAGCATCCCCATCAAGCTGTCAAAGCCCAGTTCGTCAGCTTGGTTGAAAATACACCAGCGGCAGGCGTCATCACGGTTTTTTAACCATTCAAGGATCTCCTGAGCACAGCGTTTTTCTTGCTGACTCAAAGACGCAGTGTCTACCATCAATTGCGCTAAAATCCATGTCATCAGCTTGTCTGTCGGGTGGTTACTCACCAGATAAGCCAGGGCATCCTCCCAGTTGTTTGTCCCGAGAAGCGCCTGCATATTTTCACGTTCGTCATGGATACTGCTGAGCGTCGCCAAGCCGACTTGTGTCATTAGTTTCGACTTAATCATCATATTTTCCTCAACCAATCATGGTCACGCCGCCTTTGATCTGGGTAATGCCACAACCTTGCACCGTCACCATTGCCCCTTTCAACTCTGCTGTGCCACTGCCGGTAATTTTGATGGTGACACCACTCAAAGTAATACCGGCGGGCGAAATAGAGATTTTGCTGCTACCCACTTTTAGTTCAATGGATTGGGTTGATTCAATAACACAAGCCTTATCTGCTTTGACCACGCTCCCGCCACCAGACACCTTCAATATGTGATTGCCCCCGGTCAGGGCTTCATTAACATTACCTTTTATATCAAGACAGTAGTCGCCATTCTTAAGCTGGGTAGATAAATATCCCTGCTTAAGCGTGGTCGTGTAATTTCCCTGATCGAGTGCCACAATATGGTCGCCCTGTTTCAACTGAATAGAATGGTTGCCCTGTTCAAGTTCAAGACTTCGATCGCCCTGTTTCAGCGTCAGGCTATCCTTTCCCTTGGTAATGGTGGTGAGGCGGTCAGCCCCGATAGTTTCCGTCACCTGATGTGCTATCTCAGTTTTTACATCATTTTTGATCTGCAAAATGAGATCTTTTTGTGACGTAATCTGCAGTTTTTCCTCACCTTTTTTGTCGTCAAAGCGCAGTTCATGCCCCTCTTCAACACTGCCATTCAATGAACTGCGCGAAATAAAACCGCTATGATTCTTTTCACTAGGTAAACTTAAAGGAGGGATATTTTTGCCGTTATAAACGCTACCAATAACCACGGGAAAGTCTGGATTACCGTTTATAAAGCTCACCAATACTTCGTTACCGACCCGCGGCAAGAATACTGCGCCGGATTGGATTGCGGCCCATGCTTGTGATACCCGAATCCAACACGAACTTCCGTCATCATGTTTATTTTCGTTATCCCACGGAAACTGGATCTTGATACGCCCCAATTTGTCGGTATGGATATCTTCAGATGCCGGGCCAACCACAACAGCGGTTAAAATACCCGGCACTTGGGGGATGGACGTTTTCGCGACAGGTCGCCAGATGGTGCTGTCTTTAAAAGCGGTGATCTCACAGCTAAAGTCGGGCCGGTCGTTAATAAGATTACTGGCGACTTTCAGTCTGATCGATTTGATACGATAATCACCATTGAAGACGGGGTGGTCATCCATAGCAAACTTCTCGCCACAGATCAGCCAATAAGCGCCTACCCTAGCGTCAAACTGTTGCATTTCCGCTTCCATCTGTTCCATTTTCAAGCGAGCGCTTGATGACAGCAGGTCATGTTTGTCATCACCATGGGTATCGACATAATGGAGGCCAACAACACAGTGCAGCTTATCGCAGGTTGGAGATTCACCTTCAACCTTATCCGCCTGTGCCACGCTAAAACCTTTCAACAATACCGATGAGGCAACAACAGTAGAATGGGAAGACCATTCTGTTATCGCTGCCCCATCAAATACCTGAAGCCCATACTTTAATTTAGGTGTTTTCGCTGTCGGGTGGCCGGAGGCATGATCAACCAGCACTAAGGTATGCTGACCCATCTGGTGCTTAAAGAAGTAGTAAATACCTTCCTGTTCTAGTAACCGGTTGATAAAATTGAAATCAGACTCACGGTACTGGATACAATATTCACGCGGCTGATAGTTACCACTCAGGCGAAGTTCGATATTATTTATCTGGTACTTGCGTAATAGCTTACAGACCAGATCAGGTACCGTAATATTCTGAAAAACTGCCAGATTATGACTGAGTTGCAACAATGCCATGCGTGGCTCCAGAGTACCAATATAGTTACCGTCCCCTGTGCTGCGGATATGTGTCAATACACCATGGATATAACGACTCTCTTTCTCCAAGCCTATCTTACAAGCCAGTTCCTTGCCTAAAAAGCCGATCATCTTGTCGCCACTCAACTCTGAGTGGAAACGCAGTTGGTAACAGTAAGGAGAAGAAAGCCCCTCTTCTCCTTCTATTTCCTGCAATATAAACTTGTCAGCAGCGTCTCCCACAAAACTTATAAGTCTATTTTCCTGTCCGAATAATGCCATTGCTTTATCTTCCTTCCCGACGTGCGGGTAACCTAATTTTGTGTTTGCCAAGTTCGGTAGAGTTACCAAGGCTGATATCCAGACTCAGCCTACCCGACCCCAGCAAAGTACGGGGGGCTCCCGCATGTTGAATCAGCAGATCAATATCAAAATCCAGTCCAGCGCCAACAAACTCCTGAATGTGCTGCAAAAGCAAGTCGTAACGCGGCCCTCCAGGCAAGAAAAGGCAGGTGGTTTGCAGCGGAATGGGGCCAAGTGTGACCGTAAAATGCGATTGACGATCCCAATAAACGCTACCGATCATCGGAGCCTCCCCAAGTGTTTGGTCATTACCTCCAAGGCATGAACAAAACGAAGGTGCCATCTTGCGCCATCCCCCCGTAAACGGCGTTATTTTAACCGGCACGCCATACAACGTTTTCAGCCAGGTCTCCAAATTGACCATGGAGCGCACCGAATGGGCAAAAAGAGTGGCAACACGCTCTTTTTGTAGTGATGATTCCCCTTCACTAAACCCCGATAACCCGCGAATTGCGGCACTCAGCGGCATTGTTGCTTCAAACTCTGCCTGTGCATAAAAGTGATATTTCTGCCATGCCAAATAACGCAAACATTGCAGACGATGATTAAAAATATCAAAAAAGGCTTTAGCCGCCGTATCACCATAGCGGTAATAGCGCTCGATCAACCATTCGGTATAGGTTGTCGGTAGCGCCCCCATAGCACCTGTCAAACCGTAGGAAGAAACTTGCACCTGCCAGCGATTTTCAGCCAACGGCTTAATGGGACCAACCTCACCTCGTGGTGTCTCAAGGGATAATGGCGAAACAAAATAGAGATGATCCTCAAGCAACTGCTTTGGCTTCATACCGCTCGACTTTTTCAGTTGACCAAGCATGACGCGCACTTGCTGGAAAAAATTATGTTTACTGAGTACCTTACTTAGATCCACGACAACCTACCCGCACTCACAGGCCAGTAACGAGAACTTCCCTCAACGGAATCAATACAAGTGATTACGCGGGAAAAACTATTGACCGGTGCATACAACGCCAAAAGGCCATCGATAAAGCGACACAGTAAGAAATACTCAACTTCTTCTTCTGCATCGCGCGAAAAAGTGATAGTTATTTCAACACCACGGGCCAGCGAGTGCGGGTCGTTCTTCACTAATCGCGCCGTCACCGGGCGAGATTCCACCTGTTGAACAAGGTTGATTAACCGCTGCACTGAGGGCTTTTCGGTGATGTTATACAAGGCCAATGTCTCTTTCAGGACACGAGTCCCCTCCGCGCCACTGAACAGCATGTGATTGAGAGACATTTGTGAAATTAACCGCCAGCGAGCGCCCTGTTTTGTTGCGACTTTCACTACTCTAGTGGGTCGAGTTAGCGCATTAACTTTAACCCCTGCCAGCGGGTTCTCTGACTCAAAATCACCGCCAGGATTGCCGTTGAGCAATGTGGATGGCAGGTCGCCATTGGTACAGGTTAACGACAGGCTAATAATATCGCTCTGCGGTAACAGAGGTTGCTCACTACGATCCGAAAAAGCGATAAACAGAGCCGAAGTGATACCACCATCATGTACAGATTCCCGCCGCATAGCCTGCCAAAAAATATTATTCTCAGAGCTAAGCCCTGAATGGTCGAGCCCGAACAGTGGATAAACAGTCCGACGCTGGGTTTCATTACCTTGTTTACATAAGGCCTGCACACGATCAATAGACCACACCTCAATAGAATCCTGATAGCGAATATCGGGCACCACTGGGTATTCCGCTATTTGATGTAGCGGAGCAATAGGTTCTGCTCTTTGCTCAAATAAATTGATTGCCGGCGTGCAATG
The DNA here is from genome assembly GCF_041538325.1 of Yersinia sp. 2466 StPb PI. Taxonomy (NCBI): domain Bacteria; kingdom Pseudomonadati; phylum Pseudomonadota; class Gammaproteobacteria; order Enterobacterales; family Yersiniaceae; genus Yersinia; species Yersinia sp. 2466 StPb PI. Next base: position 85,287 of record NZ_JAULSL010000002.1, read on the forward strand.
TAGCTTAAAAAGACTTTCATCAACGGATGCCGCCATTTTCTCCAACTTATGAGCTGTCGTACCACGATTGAACTTTATAACAAAAGTCAGTTTACTTTGACTATTAGCCGAAAAACCGGTCGGCAAAAGTAAGTCAATAAAATGAAACTTTTGTGGAAAAAGAAAATAATCCAACAATAAAGAGTGTATTGGCGAAACCAGTGAATCTGTTGCCAGCAAATTTTCATTTTCTGCAAAGCCAACCGCTTGTATGCTCTCTGGTGATAAATCATAAAGTTGATGTTGATGAAGCAATGAAAAAGACATAACTTCACTAAACAGCAATGTATAAATAATATTGACTATTGCATTCGAACCATTAAGGAAAAAACGGACTGACTCCCCACTAAATATGGCCCCTGGCCATACCTGCAGTTGCAGCGTCAAACTCCATATCATCTCTTCCTCATCTAACTGCAACCCAGCATGATCCAGGCTCACCGGTAACAAATTCACAGGATACGACGTCCGAAATTTACATGTCCGCCCGCTATCCATTTTGTTGTACAGCGCAGTTCTGGCTGCAATAGCATTACTTTCAGTTAAGGCCCCGACTTTGACATCAGGCTCCATCTGCACAATACACACAGAGGGAAAAGACCTTGCGAATTGTGGAGCCATTACAGTTAACAAGGCATCGGTCGTCTCTGGCATATCTTCATCCAGGCGCAACTGAATTTGGGCTGATATCAACGAAAAAGATTCAATTAATCGCTCAATATGCGGATCTTCTGAAGAACCCTCAGACAAGCCCAAGCGGTGTGCTACCTTGGGGAATTGGAGCGCAAATGCTTTGCCATATTTTTTTAAAGTAGAGAGTTCTCGCTGATAATAAGCAAGCAGTTTTGTCGCTAACATGGTTAAACTTTCTACTCCAAAAAAGAAAAATGACTTATTACATCGTCCCACATAATTCGATAACGTACCGGCCCTTCCATAGATCTCGCTTTTATAATAAAAAAATAGAATGACCCATTCTTATTTTCAGCTTCAACCTGGATATCATGTAAACGTGGTTCAAAACGAATTAGCGCCATTTTTATGCGAGAAGCTAAAGTAGATGCAATTTCTATTGCAGGGATATTATATTCAAATGCATCACTTACTCCATAATTTAAAATAGATGCATTAACCAATGAAAAATCAGAAACATTAATCTCACAAGGTCTAGTAGATAATATCATCATAAACTCTTCAGAAAGTATACTATTTTTATCTCCAATTATAGGATATGACTGCTGACTATAATCAAAATTATTATCTGAAAGACTGATTAGTAATGATTTCATATTTCATCATCTCTAAGTGACAGTGTATTTCTACACTGTCAAATTATGAATTTACTGGGCTTCTGCAGTTACAAAATCGAAACCTTTAGGCCCCTGTTTCTTAGTAGTACCATCTTTCGCAACTGTATTTGATTCTCGTTTGAATGATGACGTTACAATCGAATAGTGGTTCACAGCTGCTGAAGCATTTAGAATGTTAGTCTCAGCCGCCACAATGCAAACATTGTTCAGAGTAATCTTTCTATTTTCAACTGTTTTACCTTTATTCGTTGTAACTTTAACAATAATAACTTCCTTGAAAGATTCAGCGTCAAGTATTTTTGTGCTTAGTAATTCATCTGAATTAAAATCATCATATTTTGAAAAATTGATAGCAGAAATATTAGCACCACCGCTAGACAAAACCCCTGAAGAATCTGGTTGCACACTAGCAAAAGTTGAAAAGTTCACACTATCAATAGGTATATAATCCGTATACCCTTTAACATTAGCAGTACCTGGGATATCGGTGAATTTAATAAATAATGTTTTAACATCTGACATAATTAACTTCTCTTACTAGTTTAATGGTTATGCGCCCATGGGTGCAGGAAGTTCAGCAACAAGGCGTAGCGACATACTGAGACCTTCTAACTGAAAATGGGGTTTTAAATAGGCAACCGCACGATAATGCCCTGGCGCACCTGGCACATCGACAATTTCAATGTTTGCATCGCGCAGTGGATGACTAGCCTTTATAATAGGACCGGCATCGTCTGATCCAACGACATACTGATTAATCCAATTCTGCAGAAAATGTTGGCACTCTGACTTCGTCATAAAACTACCTACTTTATCGCGCACAATAACTTTCAAATAATGTGCAAAACGTGATGTAGTCAGAATATATTGCAACTGGCTGGAAAGCCTTGCGTTAGCATTTGCCAACTCTGATTCATACTTACGCGGTTTATTTGCTGATTGAACCGCAAAAAAAGCGGCATAGTCAGTCCCCTTGCAATAAACCAATGGGATAAAACCAAGGTCTGCAAGTTCCTTTTCGCGGCGATCTGAAATTGCTACTTCTGTTGGACATTGCATGACTTTCTCGCCAGTTTGCGAAATATAGTTATAGGTCGGTAATGCTTTCACTAAGCCACCACCTTCTACACCACGGATCGCTGCACTCCAGCCGTATTCTTCAAAAGCTTCAACTATTCTGCCTGCCAATTCATAAGCGGCATTTACCCATAGATAGCTATCACCCCCCTTATCTTCATCAATGTTCTCTTCAAAATTGAACATCTCAATGGGTACAGTTTTAGCACCATAAGGCAAACGGCCAATCACACGTGGCAAGGTCAAGCCAACGTAACGCGAATCATCAATTTGGCGGAACGATTTCCAGCGAATATAATCAGAAGTATCAAATAGTTTACCTAAGTCACGTGGGCGCGGCATTTCAGAGAACGAGTTCATAGCAAACATACCGGAACTGGCTGCCGTCAAAAATGGCGCATGTGCAGCTGCGGCAACGTGAGAGATTTGCTCTAATAGTTGAACATCTTCTGGCATGGCATCAAATTCAAAATCACCGACAAAAGCGGAGAATGGTTCGCCACCGAAGGTGCCATACTCGCTTTCGTAGATTTTTTTGAATAGAGCAGACTGATCAAAATCAGAGGCCGATTTAAAGTCGCGAATCAGTTCCTTTTTGGTGCAATTAAACAGGCGAACCTTAGTATTTTCGGTAGTACTACTCTGCACTAATTTACGTAACCCGCGCCAGGAAGACTCCATGTTCTGAAACGCCGGTGTCTGGATAATATTGCTCACCTGCGCAGATAACAGCGCATCAATAGCAGCAATACGGACCTCTATGCTGCCCACCAAGTCGTTAGAAATAATAATTGCGCCAGAAGTAACGTCTGTCAGGAAATTATCAAGCTGATGCTTTAATTTACCGCGGTCTTCCTCGCGACGAATAGCCTGGGTATCATCAATAATTTGATCAAGGTAATCGCGTTGGAGCTCAGTTTGAGAAACTGCATCCAAGATCTGAATATCACTCATTTCAAATCCCCTTGCGGGCCGTCAACTATGAGGTTGACATTCCCTTGCTGACTCAACAACTCAACCAGTTGTTCTTTTAAAGCATCATTACTGGCAATACGATTGCGCAATTCTGTTAATTTCTCACGAAGGGCAAGCAGATTTTTTAGAGGTTCAACTTGCATAGCGACATTTTCAGGGGAAAAATCCTCCATCGAATTAAACTGCAAATAAACTGCTAATTGTCCATTTTTACCAGGGATAGCACTATCAACCAGTAATTCAATACTTGGACTCATACCGTCCATGACATCATTGAAATTATCTTTATCAATATGCAGGAAATTACGATCTCTTAGAGGAACGTCTTGCTGAGAAAAATCACCCACAACACCTAAGACTAAAGGTAATTCTTTCTTACTTTCAGCACCACAATTTTCTACATCATAAGTGATTTGAACGCGTGGCGCCCTTATTTTTCCTAATTTCTTTTGTGTGTTACTCATTTAAAAATTCCTGTTAGTATTTGAATATTAATTATTTAAATGTATCTCAACCGAACTAGATAAATAATTCAACCAATCCTACTTTTCCAACCATTCAACTAACAGCCCTTTCAAGAACTTATTATTATTTTTCGATTATGTATACGAAAATTCAAGAAACCGGAGCAATAGTTCGCCTATACAGAGATAAATAAAGTACTCAACCATAAATACTCATGACCCACAGACAAGCCATTTACTTACCAAGCAAATAATTAAAAGTTAAATTATTATATAGAATTATCCTTGTTTTTCTTTTTAAAAAAAATAGTCCATTAGCTAACTTCCTGTAGGGGAATGCCTACTTTCTATATTAATTCAAAATAAGTAACAATTTGCTATGCTGTATATTTATCGAGTAAATCAATAATTACAATCATAGCTACGCAAGACTGATTTTTTTTGTTAGTGTATACTTCACATATTGAATATGATAATAAATTAAAATGACGCATTCTAAATTTGAATTTATTGATGGTGATATACTTTATGGCCTTGATGGGCCAAGAGATGCTATGCGTAATGCTATTCTTTCCACCCAGAAAAATAGCATTCAAAAGATAAATTTTTTTAATGTGGCTATCTATCGAAGATAAGTGACAAGAATCATTATCCAGAATCAGATCATTAACAGTGTCATTGGTGTACCGAAACATAGGGATCAATTGTACAAGCCGGGTAAATTCTACGAAAGTAATTCCCAGATTCGTAAGAATCCCGAGGTTCAACAGAATATCGAAAGGGTACTACAGTTCAAGAAATTCTTCCGTAGCCATCCTAAGTGGAATATTGAAAAGGGTATAGATCTCTACGGTACAGAAGGAATTCATATGAACCGATTGTTTCCGTCAGGAAAAGTTGTCGAAATTAATTCTGCACTACTCAATAAAAAATCTAAATTCAAAAAGATAGAACCAAAAAAAATCGCATATCAGTCTTGACGATTCTAAAGAAGCTTGAACGCGCACGAGTAAAGCCGGATTAGCCTTCCAGCTTTATGAAAGAGAAAAGCGAGTACATTTTATTCTAGATATAATTGATTTTAATAGAGTTGTTAAGAAAAATGCCGGGCGATATTACCAGTAGCGAAATTCGCTGGCTTTATCGCAATCGGCATAAAAGTGAAGTGATAAATAATGTCATGTTCTAGTTGAAAGGAGAACACGTTACTGCACCTTGGAATACATCAGCAAGAGCACATATTTTTGCAACCTACGTTCCTAAATCGGAAGCTGATCTTGGTATCCAAACTCAGTCTATACAGCATTTTATAGAAACACCTATTTATAGGATTCTAATTGAATGGACGCCCCAAACTTAAACGGCATCAGTATGCAAAAATGGAGGGCGCTGGCTTTATTAAAACGAGAAGGCAAATGCTTGCCGGATGTAGAGCACCAACAGGTGACGTACCTCAACAACGTGATTGAATGCAACCACGGTAAGTTGAAGCAGATAATCAATCCAATGTTAGGCTTCAAAACCATGAAGACAACTTACGCCACGATCAAAGGTATAAAGGTCATGCGCGCGTTGCGTAAAGGCTAGACAGAACCTTGGTCACAGGGCGAAGTACGTCTGGTGAATTACGTTTTCAGTCTCTAAGGCTTTTAACCTGAGAGAGAATTTACCTTTAACGGCTCCGTTATATTCGTTAGCGGCCTAATTACACCCTGAATAAGGCCACCCTCGACTTTGGCGAATATTTTCAACAGAACCCACAGAACCCTTTGTTACGTTTCGACTGGGAGTGGGGCAGACGCTTACCAACCTTCTTATTTCTATACCATACAATCTGTTTGTTTAGACGAAACGCAAGGAGAGTTTATGTACCATTCTGCACCACATGTTCAGAGAAACGCATCGCCATCATCCGACTGGATTGGCATTATTATCCCTGAGGGTAGTCTTATGAGGAACCTAGAGGTTGCCAGACAGCACTCATGGTTGCGCCGTCAAGCGGGTAATGCCGGCGCTATTGCAGCCCGAAATACGGCATCCGTTGTGATACCCACGGCAGTCAGGGAATTCCTTCGACGCTATGTATTCAACCGTATTGCCGAAGGTAGCGCTTCGCTCGCGTTGGGAAGCGTTGCCGGTTATTTCCCTTGCGTGTTAGAAGCTACGGGGCTTTATCGTGATGTCAATAATCATACTTATACCCGGTGGACTATTGCGGGCAGGATTGCCTGCATCATCCTGTCCGGCGCGGGTGTGACAACCTTGATTGCCATCGGAGCTATGGGCAGTTCCGCAGCCGCGGCACTAGCCGCAGCGAATTTTGTGTATACGCCATTACGCGACGTTATCCAGCATTACATTCTTCGCGAGGATAATCTCGAGACAGATGAACGTTGCCAGAGAATATCCGCAGCGATGGGTGCCATTGCATATGTTCCCAATCAATTTGCGGTCAATGAGGCAATGCAGTACTGCACAAATATTCTTGAACCCTATACCGGTGCCTTGGGGGCGAATATTGCAGCACGTTCTGTGGTGAACTTTCTGGGCGAGTGCGCCGATGATACGGTCTCTTTAGGCAGTTCTTCTTACCTCACGGGCAGAGAGGTGGAAACGCATGTTCGCTTCAGTCCACCGTCAATGCGCACATGGAGTGTAATAACAAACAGAATACTTAACAATAATGCAGGCCGCAGTGCCTTGTTCTCAACGGTACTCGGTGCCGCTTATACGAGCGACTTCACCGCAACACCCAGAACTTCGAACAGTCATGTCTCACTGACCATAGAAAGTGCGGCGGCGGGGGCAGCTGCCGGATTAGCATATCTTCCCTATGTCTTGACGTTGGGACAGGCACCTCGCAGAGGATATGACCTAGAGGCGGGGCACGCGTGGGGAAACAACCCTGAGGGCCAAATTTCCCAGACAAGTTTTAATGTTATACGTGAGCTATAGATCCCATTCCCAATCAAAATGCAACAAAGTGAGGCGTTGGTGCATGGATGGCTAAAGGGGTATAATGTGGGGGTTCTGTCGAAAATCTGAAAGCTCCGTTATTGCGGACCAAGACATCTGAATAAAGGTTGAATGATGCTCAGTTTTAAAGGTCGCCACTTTCCTAAAGATATCATTTTGATGGCTGTGCGATGGAAGCTTTTCTACCCGCTCAGTTATCGTCATATCATATAGAAGAGCTACTGGAAGAGCGGGGCGCCACTGTAGACCATTCAACCGTGCAAAAATGGGTCATCCATTATTCGCCGCAACTTGAGCAATCTTTCAGAAAAAGGAAGAAGCCCGCGGGCGCGTTTGGAAGATGGACGAGACCTATATCAAAGTGAATGGCCAGTGGGTTTACCTTTATCGGGCGGTGGATAATGGCGGGTATACGATTGATTTTATGTTGTCAGAAACCCGTGACAGCGCAGCGGTATTGAGGTTTTTCAAAAAAAATTGGGTACGGAATGGGAACACTCAGTAAACCGCTGTTTACCATTGCGCCTTCTTCCAAACGGTCCATTTGCATTCGATCTTTTGTCGGTATAAACCGCTCCGGACCATAGCCTGCTTCATTATCTTCTACAAGAGAAGGTACCTGTCACGCTACGGCAACACCAGTTCCTCGCTGATTTCTGGAGAAAAACGCCTTATACCCGACTGGCCCTAAGAAGCCTGCGCCAGGCTATCTCTGTATCACATCCCAGAGGGCTGATAATGCCACATCCGGTTACGACTATTCGCGAGACTCATCGTTAAATCCTCATCATTCGGGTCGGTGTTTTCAAGGCCGCCGGAACGTAGTCTCTGGCGACCCCTTCTGTAGTACGTCACGGTCAAACCGCTGTCTGTGACTCCGCAGGTTTCTGTCCATCAGGACGTATCCTGAACCAAATGGCATACATGGGCTCCGTTTGGGAAACGGAAAACATTGTACTATAAGGGCTTCCCCGGCATGTCAACGCCGGTTTTATGGTTTCTGTCTGCTCGTCAGTAAAATAAAGGGGAGAGACTGCGGTACTATAAACGGCCATGATGAATCGTTATCAATTCGGGCCCTGATGAAAGACGCGCGTGAGGTTCTTGTTCGTTAAGCGGATACGTATATCCTGTACAATAGCCAGATAGGCCTCACCGAAGTCTGCCCGTTTTCACGTGGGATAATATTGTTAACTGACTCAATCCCTATCTGCCTCATTACAAGGCAGCATTCGCTTTTTCGGTTTTCCTTTACCCGCATTGTTATCGGCTCCTCTTACGATTCGCTTTGCTTTCTCAGCGACAGTACGGACTTACCGCGTTCCATACTCATGACACGGATAGATTAGGTTCCACATCTTCCCCGGTGATGTTGTGTTCCTGTGTTCGGATTTAAAGACCGAGACATCCCATCACATACCTTTTGGCCCAAGCCTGTCAGCATCTTTGGCTTGTTCGCACTAACGGGGACTAAACCGTGATTCACGTATGTTAACCATCCTATCCAGCCTAGCATCCCTGCCGGATGATGCTTCCAGCAGTAGGGGTTACCTCACGGTAAACCCTACTCGTTGAGGGATTACATTGTCCCGAAGGCTTCATACCCTGCCGTTACCAGCAACGCATGCTTCGGTAGGCTACTGCTGAGGAAACAACAGGTCTCTCTGTCCTAAGTGGGTGAGACAATCATGAGTACGACTTCGCGTCGCACTTTAAAAAGTGCATCGTACGGTGTGGGTGTCATTTTCATTGGCCAATAGTAGCATAGTCATTGATAACACGTATTTTAGCACCATAGCGTGAAGAATACTGCGGTTAGGGCCGGAGTTGGTGATGCGATCTCGCGCTTTAAGTGTGGCTTCATCAGCACCATAGATTCCGTTTTCCAAGCAACCCCCTTTATAGTCGACTTTAACTGCCGCTTTGCTCGCCCCGCTAAGTTTCCTAAGGATCTGCACCGTCCCGTGACTGAAATTCAAGAGGAACTTGAAGATATTTTTGCCTAGCAAAGCCTGAGAACGCTATCGAAATCACTGACGTTTCAATATGATTAAAACCTTTATCTTGTTGACCCTACAGAAGAAAACTCACTGATTGTCGGTGAAAAAATCATGTCGTATGACTATCCGGATGGAACGATATCGTTCAAGTACGGCCACCGTAGCCTGACATACCAATCCTTTGACAAATTGGCCTGCGTTGACCAAGGGCGCATAGTTGATAATAAAAGGCTGGGTGCGGTACTCCAATTGGCTCAACTCAAACAGGAAGAACTTAGCCTGGCGGGGAAACGGAGTCGGAGCCAGCACATGCCTAAACGCAGAGCACAGCTCAGGGCACTGGAAAAACTTAAAGCCATCAATCCAGTACTGGTCAATCCAGAAGAATTCAGAGCCAATTTAAAACGTTAATCTCAAACGCCAAGGTGACATTTCTACTTTGGATAGGCAGCGCAACAGAGAAATCTAACCTTCCGGTATGAGGTATATAACAATTCAATCATTAGATATACATATATGCGGAATGTGCATGGTTGTATTCAAAAACAGAGTTAAAGCATGTTGCCATTGCAGCGGTAACTGGGCACTTCCCGGGAAATATCCATCTCTTTTCATAGATGTCGCACGAGAAAAGTTATGGTGATACCTTGCACCTGGTTTATCAGCATTCAGGGAATTAGATGCCATCTTCATTTGAGCAAAATGACTGTTTATTTTTATCAGACTAAATCCAAGGGAACTGGATGGATCAAAACCAGCTTGCAAGGCCACTGCGGTATGGTGCGTCATTCCAGCAGCACGATTTAGAAGATATTCAGGCATAGCTGAGCCACCAAATCTCTCACCGACAGCGCCTGAAGCATAGCGGTTCATGCCCTGCATTGAAGTATTATTTAATACCGCTGAATCTAGATTTCCTCTGGCATCGAATATATTTACAGGAGCTAATTTTACGGAACGCTTTTCTGTATCAACTACACCAATAAACCACTGCCCAGACAGCGCAGATTTCCAGTCAGCGATGCTGTCATGGTCAATGCTTAAGTACGGAGTGGCATTAGAATGATATGGCATACGTGAAAACTCTAAAAATAAATAAAGTTGCATACTAAAATATATGGAAGCTATTTCAAAATCTAAGATGCAATAGAGTATTTCTGCTTACCACGCATCCGCCTGTTCTTTCAGAATCGTATGCAGGTGACGACCATCGGCGGTAAAGGGGCACTGTTGCAAAAATCTGGTGATGATAAGCTAAAGCGCCATTTCGGCTGAAGGGGGCTTGTTGCAAAAAATGGCGTTGTCATGAAAACTGAAGCTATTCATCCCTTCTTCAGTGAACCCACATGACCCCTGGCGATTTCAAATGGAAACATGTTGCACCCGAGATCATCCTGTGGTGCTTACGTTGGTACGGTTCAACCCCAATGAGTTATGCCAATGTCAGCGATATGCTGGCAGAGCGTGGGATTTCCGTTCATCGTTCTACCATTTACCGGTGGTTTATTGAATATGCACCCATACTTCGTCAGAAATTGAGACGATATCAATTTACGCATGCCGACTCCTCATGGCAACTCGATGAAACCTATATCAAAGTCAACGGAAAATGGTTTTATCTCTATCGCGCCATCAATAAGCACGGTACTACATTAGATTTTTACTTTTCGGCTAAACGAAATAAAAATGCTGCCTATCAATTCCTTAAACGGGTGTTAAAACCCTATCCGGTTGAAAGACAGCCGAAAATACTCAATACCGATAAACATTCGTCATACGGTTACGCTATTACTCGTTTGATGAAAGAAGGAAAGCTACGGGATGATGCGAAGCAGCGGCAAGTCAAATACCTGAATAATCGTATCGAGTCTGACCATGCACCCATCAAAAAATTGGTAAAAGCGGCCGGGGGGTTCAAACGGCCAAATCGAGCCTGGTCAACTCTTCAGGGATTTGAGACGATGCGACGACTGAATAAAGGTCAATTTGATATTTGGCTACGCTGTGACGAACCTGAATGTCGCGTGCGGGAAATATCCGCCTTTATGAATCGGCTCTTTAACATTGAGACGGTTTTAGCCTAATTATTTCCCCCATCAATGAGTAAAATCAACGACTCTCATTATTTGCAACAAGCCCGTTCAGCGCTATGCACCTGAAATGGAAAAGTGCCTGCGATGGTACTGGCGTCATCCGACCGACCTTCGTCCCTGGCATCTGGATGAAACCTACGTCAAAATCGGTGGCAAATGGGCTTATCTGTACCGGGCCGTCGACAGCCACGGTAGAACGATTGATTTTTATCTTTCGTCTCGGCGTAATACTCAAGCGGCTTATCGATTTTTGAAGAAGATGTTGGGTCACTTACGGGATTGGGAACAGCCACGACGCATTATTACAGATAAAGCAACCCACCTATGGCAGAGCGCTCGCGTTATTGAAGCCCGCCAGACGTGGTGCACCGTCTGGTGAAATACCTCAACAACGTGATTGAATGTGATCATGGTAAGCTGAAGCCGATAATCAATCCGATGTTAGGCTTCAAATCCATGAAAACGGCTTATTACACGATCAAGGGTATAGAGGTGATGCGCACGTTGCGTAAAGGTCAGGTTGAACCTTGGTATTATGGTCATCCTCAGGGCGAAATGCGTCAGGTGAGCTACGTTTTCAGCCTCTAAGGTTTTTTAGCCTAAGGGAGCGTTGACCCTAACGGGCTATTTGCAACAGTGCCAAATGACCAGCAGTAAAATTGAGTCGGCTAAAAAATTATTAGCCAGCGATATCCCTCCCAGAGACGTGGCTAAAGATCTCGGCGTTTAGGTACCAACGCTGTACCGTTGGTTGCCGGCATCAAAGCATTCTTAGATTGCATGCAGGAAATATCTGACACTTTCACGAGGAAAAGAATGATCGACTTAACCGCAGAGCAGCAACAGTTGGCGAAGATAGTTCATGACTACGCCAGCCAATTTCCTCCGACAGAGAATGATTTTGATGTAAGTTTCATCCATGCGTCACCGACGACCTACTGAGCGTTTATGCCGGCGAAATACCTTATCCAGCAAGGGCACCAGACGGATGACCCAACGGTGAAGCGTGGAGTGGTCAACGATAATACCGCGCTCCGCCATCATCTCCTCGAGATTACGCAGGCTCAGGGCGTAAGCCAGATACCAACGAACACATTGCGCGATGATATCGACGGGATAATGCAGGCGTTTAAAGGCATTTTGGATCAGAGACATGGGTAGGCAACGTCGTAAAAAAACAGCATGTTACCTGACCACGCCTTAATGCGACAGAACCAGGGAGTACACCCTATTGCGACAATACCACCTGTTCAATCTGTATATTTTCACGTCGTTTTAATTTGACACTTTACCATTACATGACTATTGTAAGTGTCAAAGAGAGGTAAATATGACTAGCACAATTCAAAAAGAATGCCGCAAACTACTGTCCGCAGAGCAAATGTCCGTGTTTGACCGCTTATCAAATTTAGCAGTCGAGTTAGTGGCAAAATTAGCTGAAAAAAAACAGCTAACCACCGCTCGCAACATGACAGATAACGAGCTGGCTAAACTCTTTTTTGAAACTCAACTAGACCGGTCTTCTGAGATGTCACCGCGTGAAAAACGCAAAATGGATCATCTAAATGAAAGCGCGGTCAAATTTGCAGAACGTTTGAAGAGACTCGGCGGAACATGCCGGGCAAGTAAAGCAGCTGACATCATCGGAGTAAAAAGACAGACAATTAACAATCGACTGAAAGCAAAAAAATTGCTGGCAGTGCAGGTAGGGGGCGAGAGCAAATTCCCGACATTCCAGTTTGACGGAAACCGCATGGTTGATGGGCTGGAAGAGGTTTTATTGTTGCTGGGAGATTTTAGCCCAGTCACTAAAACCTCGTTCTTGACTGCTATGTATTTTTTCGATGATGAAGAAAATTTAAATGTCATAGATGCACTGAAAAAATACGGCACGGCAGGTGAACACATGAAAGAGATCCGCAAACAAGCCGCTCTCTTCGGTCATCAGGCATCCCACTAAAAAAGGCCCCTTAGGGCCTTTTATTTACGAGTAATCTGCACTCACATCAAACTGTAGCGTTTCCACCACAATTTCAAATCCATCAATGTCTTTTTCCTGCCAGTTTTGAGGGAAATTATCTGGGTTCGAATCAACATGTGAATAAACGGAACTATGCGTAACATCAGCTAAGGGGCCTGTCTCCCCTTCGCGTTCCCAGAAGGCAGTACATATCCCCACACCGTAATGCCTGGAACTGTACGAAACACCGTCATACTGTAGCCCTTGTGTGTTCGCAGCCCAATCGGTAATGGCTTGTGTAATGTCCTGTCGATTGCCCATCGTCTGATCAGCAGTAATATGCAACATACCCTGCAACTTCGTCATATTGATGGTTCTCGTATCACGAGTCGTCTCTAGCGTATACATCTGAGCCTTGTGTAAATCACTCAAACCGAGAGTAAAATTCTCTGGGTCACGTTGGTAGACTCTTCCCAACGATTCAGCTATTGCAGCGGCGGCGTTATCTGCGGCGTAGCAGATACCTGTGCGGCCCGTAGGGTCGTTGTAGCGACCTAACGGTTCTGGGTCCATCGGTGCGCCATAATGCACACCTGAAGGATATTCGTCCCATTGCCAGCGCATTTGTTGAATGCCTGTCTCACGAATGTCACTCGGAACACGCCCCTGCATTTCTAACTGGTTTAACTGCTCATGGATGGAATCTCCATTCGTTCTCTTTTCTGTTGCCACGGAACACCTCTGTTTCTTTCAAAAATTATTTGAGCCATACATTCACCATTACTGGGATATAGGGAATTGATTAGCCTACGTGTTTACCCGTAAGCCACTTACCTTTTTAGGGGCATACGCATCTTAGGTTTTGTGGAACGTAGTTTCAACGATATGATTTATATGACTTCTAATTAAGAGAATTGACAGAGAGAGAAAGGGCAGAGAGAGCTGCTATATTGTGAGAAATCGGGGTCTATTTAACATATTGCGCGGAAAACGGCATATAGCGCGGGAGTACGCCCTATTGCAATAGGTAAGCCTGTTCAAAAATCAGGCTTAACGAATGGAAGGGACTTCCCCTGGATATCTGCTAGGGGGTCCTCAATGGGTGCTCAAGCCTCAACAATCCGAAATTGGGAGAGATGTTCCGAGTTTTGCTGATGGCCTTCGTCTCTCGTTACGTCAGGCACCGACTTTAATTGGTGTTGGTGAGATACGTGATCTTGATAGGGGTCAGTTTGGATATCGAAAATTATTGTACGTTAAGGTGATTTTTTGTACCTCTGAGCTGTGGTAGAGCTTGACCATGTTGACAGGCAGCTTTGAGCGATCAGCAGACGTTTGCATTATCGCTCATGCATCGATAAATGAAATATGGCTTACGGATTACATAAAAAGAGTCCGGTGTAATCGGACAATATAATCTGCAGTCGGATTGGATCGCTTATCCCCCATTCGCTCCTGAATTGCCTGAACAGCAATATCCCGACGCGCAGGCAGCCGCGTTTTTTCCGTTGCGGCGATCGCTGACTTCATTTCATCATATGTGAGGTCAGTGCAGTAGCAAGGTGCACCCGGTTGTTGACGCCATGACTCCTCAATTGTACCTGCATCGAAAGCGTCGAACCCCGTATCACTGACAAGACGCATAACCATTTTCTTGTGCTCTTCGATATTCCCTGCCACCGGAATTGAAATACGTCCCACCGTGCCCTCTGCTGTACCTTTTGTCGCAAGGGAATCTGAACCTATTGCATTCCACGCCTTCACCAGCGGACGGTTCAGGAGATGCGCCACCCACGCGCTTTCGACCTGACCATCTGAGAACGCATCAATGTTGCCGTCGCGATGTGGATAATAGTTAGAGGTATCAGCAACGATAACATGCTGGGGTAATTTCCGGATCAGAGGAGCGATATCCGCAAGCTTTGCCATAGGTATGGAAAGGATGACAACCTGCGCATCCTTCATGGCACTGACTGCATCAGCTGCTGCAGCGCCCGTTTCAAGCACGTCGGGGGCTATCGTTTCAGGTCCGCGTGAATTAGCAACCTTAACGGAGTAACCGGCAGATGCGAGACTGCGAGCAAGCGTTTTACCGATGTGGCCGGTTCCCAGAACAGCAATCCGGTACTTTTCATTACTAATCATAATTTTCCCTTTTTGGCTCAGGCCGTTACTGCACGGTTACGTTTGACGATAGCATCATGAGTGAGTTGTTCGCCTGCAGACATAAACTCCCTGATCAACGCATCTCTGTTCAGTGGAGCGCGAGTTTTATCCGCTGCCTTAAGGGCTGCTTCAAGCTCTCCGGTTTTTAGCTCAGTACAGTAGGCTGGCGTGCCGGGCTGTTGCCGCCATGATTCGCTAAGCGTACCGGCATCTACTGCATCGAAACCGGTCTGACTGACCAATTCAAGCGCAACAGATTTTGCTACCGGACTGTCGCCGGCAACCGGGATAGCGATACGGGACGGTGAACCGGCAGCCAGCCCTTTCTCTTGAAGCGTCTGGGCCAGAACAGCGTTCCAGGCTTTGACAAGAGGGCGTTTGACTATTTCACTGGCGTACACGCTTTCAGGTTTGCCTTCACGGATCTCTTCAATGTCCCCGTCGCGGAAGGGGTAGTAATTAGAGGTATCAATGACGACGACGCTTTCCGGAACATCACGCAAGAGTTCAGCCAATTCACCATGCTTATCAAAGGGTATAGAGAAGATGATGACGTCCACATCTCGTACGGCCTCCTGGCGCTCAACCGCCAGCGCACCCACTCTTCGCGCCAACTCTACAATGGTTTCCGGTCCTCTTGAGTTCGCCAGTTTGACCTCATGGCCCTGCACAGAGAGCTTATGTGCCAGCGTCGCACCAATGTTTCCGGCGCCAATAATGCCTATTTTCATACAAGTACCTTTTATCTGAGTGGAGGATGATCAGTTATCAGCGGGATGGGCAAAGCTATTCAGGGTATCTCGTAACTCCTCAAGCTTTGTATCCGATAACTGACAGGCTGATTTGATTCTTTCGGTTACGCGCCACAGCTCGCTTTGCAACGCGAGCCCGTCATCGGTGAGGGTAATGAGAACCCGCCTTTCATCTGCGCGATCCCGCGTGCGGGTTATGCGTCCGGCAGCCTCAAGTCTTTTGAGAATGGGAGTAATGGTGCCGGTGTCCATGCCAAGCTTATTCCCAATATCACCCACGGTGCGTGGGGTTCCGTTAAACAACTCCAGCATGACCAGATACTGGGGAAAGGTAAGGCCCAGCGGATCCAGGAACGGCTTATGTAACCGGTTCATGCGGCTCGCCGCACCATAGAGCGCAAAAGAAAGTTGTGTCCCTATTTCCTGTCGTGACTGCATGTTCATATGCCAATCCATTATCTTGTTGATGATTATATAGTGTGCTAGATAAAAGCATATAGCAAACTTTTCGTCAGTTATAGAGTGATGAATAAGTAATTCGTGCGGTATGACAATGACAACAAATCAGGCTGAGAAGTCTCCAGACCGACGGGTACTATCGTTCTGGGCTATTCAAAAAGGTCTGCTGTTGGCACGCAGCGGACTTTACTTACATAGATGATGCGTCACGCTGCTAGTCACAGGGCGCTAACTATTACGCCATGGCTGCAAATAAACACTGTTATTTCAGCTTTTCAGGTTGATTCATTATTTTTATGAAGCGCTTGTATCCGGCAAACCTGTGATGCACTGTAGCCCGTAGCATCAGCCGTTTCCTGGATACTCAGTTTCTTTACCTGTCGGTAGTACAGGACTTTCTGATGCCGCTCCTGATCGGCTTGTTTACCCCGGTATTTCCCCAGTGTATGTGCCCGTTCAATTCCCTGCTTCTGGCGCTGGCGGCGGCTCAGCCAGTCCTTATGCGACATCGCGGCCATCAGGTCGATAAGCATATTATTGATGGCGGTTATCACGGCACGGGTGATTGGATCAGCCTGCGAAGGGTCTTTATCTGACAGCGCCTGCCATGAGGTGGGTACATCCAGGCTGACAATCCGCAGTTCGTGTTGTTCTATCTGCTTTTTCAGCGTCATCCAGTCACTGTTACTCAGACGGGTCAGGCGGTCAATTTGCTCGACCAGTAAAATATCATTGCGGTGACTGTCCATCAGTAAGCGTCCCAGCTCCGGGCGGTCGAGTTTTGTACCGCTTATGTTCTCCCGGTAGTAACTGGCTATTTTATGTCCCCGCTCCTGAACAAACTGCTCCAGCATCTCTTTTGCCCGATCGGCGAACTGATCTTCCGTCGATGCCCTTAAATAAGCTCTGATGAACACTTTTCCACCACGTTATCGCATTTAGGTTATTGCATTTAATCTATCGCATATAGGTTATGTCATTCATCGTGTGTCGTCACGTTTTGAGTATGGCGTCAGGGTGTACCCTTATGCGATAAGCATTTTTGTTAAAAATACCGAACCGAATAATTTATGAGGGAAACTATATGGCAAGGAGGCAGATTCTTTCTCTGTCGGAAAGAGAATCATTACTGGCATTGCCAGAAGATGAGTTAACGCTGACCCGAATGGCGTATTTCAGTGAGCATGATCTGGCGCTTATCAGTGCTCACCGTAAACCCGCCAACCGTTTTGGTTTTGCCGTCCTTCTTTGCTACCTGAAAAATGTCGGCTTTGCCCCGGATAAAAAAATCCCACCCTCTGATGCGCTGCTGAAGCATATCGCCAGCAGGCTAAAGCTTACCGGGGATCTCTGGCCTGCTTACCTTTCCGGCAGGGATACGACCCGGCGTGAGCATTTAACCGAACTGTACCGCTATCTTGGCGTAAAGGCGTTCACCGGCAAAATACAGCAGGACTGTATTACACACCTGTTGTCGATGGCGACGCGCACCGATAAAGGTATTCTCCTGGCCGAAGAGTTACTGGTCTGGCTCCGGCAGAACAACGTGATAATCCCCACGATTGATGTCGTGGAGCGTACCTGTGCGGAGGCCATGGCTGGCGGAGATAAAATCGTATTTCAGACTCTGAATGCCCCGTTAACTCCGGCGCACAGGGATGCCCTGGATCGTTTACTTGAGTCATCAGATAATCAGCCTTCCAGGCTGACATGGCTTCTGCAACCGCCGGGGAAAATCAACGGTAAGAACGTGCTGCAACATCTTGATCGGCTCAGTAGCATTGAATCGCTGGCATTACCTGAAGGTATAGATCGTACCATTCACCAGAACCGGTTGCTGAAACTGGCACGGGAAGGCCGAAAGATGAGTAGCCGGGATTTGACCCGATTTTCAGCAGCCCGCCGTCATGCGATCCTGGTTTGCGTGCTGGAAGAGGCCAGAGCCACACTGACAGACGAAGTGATTGAGCTGCATGAGCGAATGCTGAACAGCCTTTTCAGCAAAGCCAAAAGAACACAGGCTGAGCGCCTTCAGCAGACCGGAAAGCTGATCCAGTCCAAACTGAGGCAGTACATCGATGTTGGTCAGGCGCTGTCTGATGCCCGCGACTCCGGTGGCGATCCATGGCTCGCAATAGAAAACATACTCCCGTGGCCTGAATTTGTCGCCAGTCTGGAGGAAACACGCCATCTCGCCAGAAAAAATAATTTTGACCCGCTGCATATTATTACTGAGAAATACAGCACATTACGGAAATATGCCCCGCGCATGTTGTCCGCTTTACAGTTAGTCGCCACCCCGGCAGCGCAACCTCTGGCTGATGCCCTGGTTGTGATCAAGGATATGTACCGGAAGCAGTCACGTAAAGTTCCGGCGACTGCGCCGCTTGAGTTTGTCCCTGAAAGCTGGCGCAAGGTGGTGATTACACCTGCGGGTATTGACCGGCAGTACTATGAATTTTGTGCGCTCAGCGAGCTTAAGGGAGCGTTGCGCTCCGGGGACATCTGGGTTAAAGGCTCACGCCGCTACAAAAATTTTGATGATTACCTCATTCCCGAAAAGGACTTTGACAAACTCACACCGGCGCTGCCACTGCCCGTATCTGCTGATTATCATGAGTACATTGCCAGCCGTATGACTCTGCTTCAGTCCAGACTTGAAGAGGTCAATGCTATGGCTGCCCTTGGTGAACTGCCCGATGTGGAAATATCCGACAAGGGCGTAAAAGTCTCTCCGCTGGATAACTGCGTTCCGGCGCAGGTTTCACCGCTGGCAGAACTGGTTTACAGCATGCTACCGCGACCTAAAATCACGGAAATTCTCGACGAGGTAAACAGCTGGACGACGTTTACCCGTCATTTTTCGCATATAAAAAATGACATTATCCGCCCCGATACCCGCCTGCTCCTCACCACCATTCTTGCAGATGGCATCAATCTTGGCCTGACTAAAATGGCAGAAGCCTGCCCCGGGAGCACCAAATCATCACTGGAAGATATTCAGGCATGGTACATCCGCGACGAAACCTATTCAGCCGCTCTTGCTGAGCTGGTAAATGCGCAGGGAAAAAGACCACTGGCGGCATTCTGGGGAGACGGAACAACGTCATCATCAGATGGACAGAATTTCAGAACAGGCAGCTCAGGCCGCTACGCAGGGCAGGTTAACCCGAAATATGGTCAAGAGCCTGGACGTCAGTTTTATACCCATATTTCGGATCAATACAGCCCGTTTTACACCTGCATAATCAGCCGGGTCAGGGATTCAACCCATGTTCTCGATGGCTTGCTGTATCACGAAAGCGACCTGGAAATCAGGGAGCATTACACCGATACAGCTGGTTTCACCGATCATGTCTTTGCCCTGATGCATCTGCTGGGCTTTGCGTTCTGTCCACGAATCAGGGATCTCCACGACAAGAAGCTGTTTATCAAAGGGAAGGCAGACCAGTTCCCGGCGCTTCAGTCACTGATATCAACAACCAGCCTGAATCTGAAAGAGATCGAAATTCACTGGCGTGAAGTGCTGCGCCTGGCAACC
The DNA here is from genome assembly GCF_041538325.1 of Yersinia sp. 2466 StPb PI. Classification (NCBI taxonomy): domain Bacteria; kingdom Pseudomonadati; phylum Pseudomonadota; class Gammaproteobacteria; order Enterobacterales; family Yersiniaceae; genus Yersinia; species Yersinia sp. 2466 StPb PI. The sequence continues at coordinate 105,099 of NZ_JAULSL010000002.1, forward strand.
TCGATAAAGCAGGGAACCGTGACGGCATCCCTGATGCTGAAAAAGCTTGCCAGCTACCCCAAGCAAAACGGACTTGCCAAAGCACTGAGGGAAATTGGCCGTATTGAACGAACGCTGTTTATGCTCGACTGGTTCCGCGATCCGGCACTTCGTCGGCGGGTCCAGGCGGGACTGAATAAAGGAGAAGCCCGTAACGCGCTGGCGCGCGCGGTATTCCTGCACCGTCTGGGTGAAATCAGGGATCGTAAACCGGAAAATCAGAGCTACCGCGCCAGCGGACTGACGCTGCTGACGGCAGCTATCTCGCTGTGGAATACCGTCTATATGGAAAGAGCGGTCGATGCCCTGAAGCGTAAAGGGATGAAGATCACCGAGCAACTGCTGTCGCATTTGTCCCCGCTAGGCTGGGAACACATCAATCTTACAGGCGATTATATCTGGAAAAGCAACCGGATACCGGCTTCCGGTAAGTTTCGTCGGCTGAGGCCAGCTAAAGTAGAAAGGTCAAAAAATAACCTTAACGTACAATAATTTTCGATATCCAAACTGACCCCTTGTACAGCTATGGCCGCGGTAGATATAACAGTGAACTTAACTAATAGACCTCAAGACTACGGCCCGTAAATATCGAAGGTTCCGGCTTATGCTCTTATAGCCAGTCGTGACCTGGCCCCCCTAATCATTTGTATTTTTCAGAGGCTATTCCCTTTTTTATATAAAGTAACGGAGAGCATGAAAAAGTTTAGGGCAATAACGTAACACGTTGATGGAATAGTCATGTTGTTCTCACCCACATTCTGCTTTTAATACAAATCTAGCTTGCTATGATGTGGCCAATATCATGGTGTGCCCCACACTTTTTCATGCTCTCCTTAGATAATTTTAACAGAAACTTAAGTTTTGGGATTGTAAGCAAGATATTTAGTCACCTAACTCACTGGTATATTTAGGTGACGAAATGCCAGCAATGGGCAGAATTACCTGAGTGCCCAGAAAGATTTAATTTTCTGAGCAATGAGAGTAACAACAAAGGCAACAATGATAACAGCGGCAACGACAATGGAGAATATAGAAACCTCACGAAACAAAAAGGCAAAGCCCGTCACAATCATATCTATGATGCTGCTCATCGACTACCAATCATTGAAGGATGACGGGTTTAGAACGGCACTTATAAAAAGTTTAACTGTATCCATACTGGCCTCCAATAAAAGTATTGTTTGATTAGCATACAAAATATACTTAACGTAGGTTTTCACCCCATTGGACCTCAAACCCCGTAACTGACTAGGTTTAACCTGTTAGTTAATCTGTACGGCAACTTTCTTTCATTAATTTCTCATAAAGTTTATCTCTATGCCCAAGATTCAAACTAACATTCGTAACTCCAAATCTATCTAGAACTGATTGAAAATATTCAAGAGATAGGGATGCAAAATCATTTTCATCCAAGTTAGAGTAAAGGGGTGGGTCGCGGTCTGGTTCTATTACAAGGAAAAAATAATCTAGAACTTTATCCCAACCTAACAGAATTTCTATCCTACATCCATTTGAAGTTATTCCATCAAGAATATATCGACTCATTATCATCATCAGTAACAATCATAAGACATTAAGTATAACATACTCAAAAGTATTATTTTTCATGTAAGTAATATATAATTTAAATACAGGTAGAATTAATTTTAAATAAGGTATAAAGATTTATATATTCAGGCCGATAACTATAGTACAAACAAGCAAGGATTATTATGCGTAACTCATTGAAACTCCCAAATAGGTTATGTTCTATAACATCTCATCCTTAATCATCATTAAGGATGAATATTTGTTTTTAACGACGATGACAATTATAAAAAGTAGATAGATTTGTAATTGTAGCGTTCTTTCATAATTACTAATTATACTCAACTGAGGTTTTTGTGCACATAGCGACTATAATAACTCTGGTCTTTTTATTTATTACATTAATTTTTGTGTGTCTTGTTCTATTTTATAAACTGAGAAGAAAAAACGAGCAGATTAATGATCCAAATGCTGCATATTCAATATTGTCTCACTGGTGTACTAATGTACATAAAGGAAGTGATTTGGAGAGATTATACGCAGAAATGGAATCCTCAATTGAACTTCTAAATCAGCGTAGAAATAGTTAAAAAGATACCCAGGGCGCTTAGATAATAGCGCCCTAGTTAATTATTCCAATACCCCCAGTTTTGTTCCCAAAGCCTCGGCAGTTTCTAACTTTTGTTCCATTTCCTCAATCAGCTGCAGCGTTAGCTTTACCAGATCTAGTGTCAGCTGTTCCGCTGCCGTAAAATTCAATTTGAGAATATTGAGCTGCCCTTTAGTTAACTGGCTCTGTATCTGTGCTTTTTCAAAACCATCGTATGGCTTGTTATCTTTGAGGATTTGTGTGATACGCCGCAGGATAACCTTATCAATACCAGGGTACTTTGGATTATCAAATATATGGGGATGGCTTTTTATAAAAGGCTCCCAGGAGAAGAGAATGTCATACCTGTGCGCATAAGTATGTTGTTTAGGTCGATAATGCCACACCCCAATAAAAGGGATATTCTCATTTAAGCACCGCTGGAAATGTTGCTGTAAATCCTGAGCTACAGCCCGTCCCTCATACAGTAGATAGTAATCGGAAGGCCTTAGGGATGGCACTGTAATGCGCGGCGGTGAGGCAGTCAAAACAGTATGAGTAGTCTTACCCAGCCACATGTCCCGTATTTGATCACGAACAGGAGGTATTGTTATACAGAACCAGTAAAGCGGGATGTATACCGCTATTGGAGGATCGAGCTCATTTCCATTTTCTGGAATATGAGGTAAAAAAGTATCTAGGATTTCATTAATACGTGGGTTATCTCTAAACTTTTCAAGCCAGCTAAGAAAGGGCCGTGTAACTACCTGGCATAAACATCCCCAGCTTGTACCATATTTGTACAATGACCAACCAGGCTCTCTCGCATAGTGTAATTGCACGTATGCAACCAGGCATTGTACGAATGCATCATGCGTGCGGGTTTTTATCGTAAATCTTTTACGCGGTTTGATTAGTAAATCAATAAACAACGTGGACATAGAAACCTGGCAATCTGAATTCATGGCTAAACCCATAATCCTACGTCATTTTTTTTGGAATAGCACTTTGCCTGCCTGTAAAACCAGTGTTAAACCCGATCCATCGTTCATGATTGATCGAATACTGATCAATACGGCTATGCCGTATGCAGGCGACAACAATGTAAAAGATAAACGCTATTGGTAAGGGTCGCCGGTGACCCGCGTAGCGGTTCCAGGCTTTCATAATCCCGTTACCTCCCCCATCCTGCTAGACCTATCTTTTTGAGGCTTGAGCTGTGCGAGAGCCGTTTAACTCGGCTTACAGCAATGAATTAGTCTAACGGTCGGAGACAAAAGAAAGAACTAGCGACTGAAACTGATGGGTAGGATTAATCCTAGTTAATAACGGATGGTTATGCGAAGTCCTTTTGCCCGGCTTTAGCCGGGAGCTACTTACTTCTGTTTTTTATTCAGTATTGGCAATGCGTAATTTGCCCTGAGCGAAGCGAGGGGAGCTACTTTAGAGAGCTGGCTTTAGCCGCTCGAAAAGTACTCCTCTATTTAGAGGCTTCTTTTGTTCAGTAATAACGTTCGAAATTAATGATATTTATCAGACAAGTTACGAAATTAAGTACATCCATTCGAAGTTAATAGTACAACTATTCAGCATTGTCTGAATTGCGTCACTCTCAGTCATAAATTCGGGAAAATAATGCTAAATGAAGAGTCGGGGAATAGTAAAATAACGCTCTACTTCAAGCGTTCTGCCAACCCAAAAACCGCGCCAGGCACGGTAAAGTTCGGGATGTGTGAATATGGGGGCTAGACTATGCCTGCACGCTCAAGCAACAGGCGGTAATAGGTTTCAGGGTCACTGTGTTTGAGGCCAGGCTGTTCTTTCTGCAACGCTTGTTCTTGCATCACGACTTCATGCGTCATGACAGCCCCACTTGTTGACCATTTAACATACGCCTGATAATACGGGTTTTGCCGTTTATGTTTCGCTTTGGCCAGACTGCGTATATTTTGCTGTGTCTGGTCCAAAATAAGATCGAGGCGCTGGGTATTATCACTGTCTATTTCAGACAGTCGTCCTTCTAAAAGAGCCACTTTTTCTTGTTTTTCTTTTGCCAGGTCAGGACTAACAACCCAACGTTTGATTTGTTTCAAGCGATTACGCAGTGCAGGTTTGTCTTTCAGGTCAATACCAATACGCTCAACACGCAACAGGTGCCGTTCATATTTCTTACGCAAACTTTCAGTCAATCCGTTTTTTATCGCCCACGTTTTGAACTGGCCAAGCCAATGACGGATCTCTTCAACAGCAATGCCTCGGGAAATGAAGAATTTCTCGGTCAGCCACAGTCGCAGCGGCTTGTTCTGGCCACTGTCAGTATCTTTACCGTGAAGCGCTATCACATAGCCCAGCTGTTCCTGCACGGATAACGCATGCAAAGGACTGTCGTAAGCTTTGCGACCATTATCATAAACATGCAACATCCCCATCGAGGCCGCAATTTGCTCAAACGGGGCCATTATTTCGAACGGGTAATCACTGTCAGGGTTGTAATCGCAATTTGCAGCCAGTGCCATTGACAACGCTGTCAGTGCTTCACAACTTTCAGAACGTGCCGAGATACGCATTGCCTTTGGCGTAAAGTAAGGGTCATTACGCTTGGTGTAAGGCACATAACCTTCCCGCCGCAGTTCAATGAGATCATGATTGCGGTGCCAATTATGGCTTTGCATACGCGCAACAACTTTAGCCGCCATGCCTCGAGGCACAGGGCAACACAACTGGGGTGTATAACGCCGATGAACTTTAGATTGTCCACGTCGCAAAGCGTTTGATTCGCCTCGCCGTGTACGTTTTAGAGGATCAGGATGTACCTGAATTGCCTGTTGGCTTTGACTATTCACCCCATCCTACACAGATGGCGGATGGGTATTGTTTTCTAAATTGCATGAGTTATAATCTCTCACAGGCCAGCGCCTGCTTTGTGACCCCCTGATATCTGTCTCTTCCTCCAAGTTGAAACCAGATTTCGGGGGGTTTTTGCATTTAAGGCCCGTTGTTCTGGAACCTTATACCCCAGACATTTAAGGATATGCCCCATCCTGCAACAGAGCGACATAAAAAAACATCGCTCTTTCTCATCCATTTGTACCTGTTCAGATACTTATTCTGCTAAGAAACCCCAGCAAAAACATGCGTAAATACTACCGGATTTTGGCCGGCTTGCAACAATTGGATCTCTGGTGATCTCTTTTTGTGTCGAATGCCACCATTTACGTATCCTATCTCACCGCACGATTATTTTGTATCCCCCCCAGTAACACAACCAACAAAATCCGCAAAAAAAACCATTCCTCAAACATAGTTAGCCTGGAAAGAAAACAAGAACATTCCGATTACTCAATTTTTTAGCCCGTAATCGATCAATGTTTAACCGGTCAGTGAAGTAACTATGAAAGTCAAATATTCTGATTATTTAGTTTTAAAGATCAATTGATCTGTAAAAAGGATCTTTCCCAGATCTTTTAATCAAAAAATAGGGGTAACTAGTTATTTATCACTGTTTGATACATTCATATCAGGATATATGATCGTTAAAAAGTAATTTACAACAGATTAGATTGAAAATACCATTCAACACCATACTTAAGTACAGGTTCAAACGGTTTGCAAGTCCGCCAACTTTCACCCGCGAAAAACCCGTACATTTGCTTTAGCCTGGACTGTGCCTGGTAGCTTCCTACCGGCACCTCTCTGCCCTTGGTTGTCGGGTACAGTCCAGGCTAAAGCGCAGTTAGGAGAACCGCGATGCACGTTTTCACTATCGCTCGTCTTTGTCAGTTGAACCCACTGGGTTCGATTTTGGCGGAGCTTACTCACTTCATTGCGCTTTTTCATTATTCTTCCGCTCATCACCGGGGAACATCATGGAACGCTGGTATCTCGCTTGCCATAAAGCAGGAAAAGATAACGTCTTCAAAGCCCAGATGACCCTGGAGCGCATTAATGTCATGGCTTTTAGTCCAATAATGCGCACTTATCGTCCTCGGGCCGACCGTCCGGGCCAAAACCGACAAGTCATTGAGCAGTTATTTCCTGGTTATATCTTTATTTGTTTCGATCCCGAAATTCATCACTCATCTAAAATCGAAACCTCCCCAGGCATCAGCCATCTGGTACGTTTTGCAGGCGAAATCGCGCCTATCCGCGAAACAGTCGTGGACAGTGTGATGCGGTTGCCGGTTTGTGTGCAGGCATTTGCCAGCATTCATCCCGGAAAACGTCAGTGGGATAAGAATCAGATTCCACTCAATAACGTGCAACGCCAGCAGATCCAGTCGTTGGTTGATGAAAAGGATGGCGAAGTCCGCAGCGCACTCTTCTTCGCTTTTATCGAGGCAATCCGCTAGCTACTAATGAGTTTGTTGTATTTGATTTCAGTATTTCTCTGCTTAATCGGAGGATAGATGTCAAAGCAAGTCCAAGATGTTCCCCCTGTCATTGAATGGCAATCTGATGATTTTGTTCTACAAGCTTTTACCTTAGAAAATGATGTTCGTAGTCCGGGTAACAAAACACACGACACCGGTAAAGATTATCTCCCACAATATATTTCCCATTTGAACTCTTGTAGGCCACGCCGGCATTCCTACCCCCAGTAGCACCCTCAGTCTCCACTGACCTCTTGACCACCCGTAATGTCGGGTGGTCTTTTTTTCCTGCATACGCCACCGCGTAACCGAGGTGACTTGAATGTCTCTACGCAAAACATATTCCCTGGGTGTTCAGCATGACCAAATGCTGACAGAACAGGCCGTAAACTTGACCGGAAGACTCGACCGGCCCATTGCTTGTCGCCATGTCCTTTACGCCATTCTGGACCTGGCTTACCAAATCGACAGCGCTGAACTGGCTCAGAAAGTCCTCGATATAGCCAACGAACCCCGTCGAACACGCGGCTCCAGGAATAAACGCCAATGAAAATGCTCATCCCCATGGCATTAGCGCCGATGGTGTTGAGCGGCTGTGCCCTGACGAATCACAAGCCCCCTGCAACTCCGGCACAACAATTTGTTACCACGCTGATACAAGAACAGCGCCCTCTTATTCAGCAAGCTCAGGCTGAACTGGCGTTAGTCAGCAATGTCCGATTAAAACCTAAGAATCCGTTGCCGGTTGTGCCACAAAAAGCAAATAAACCGGTATTAAATGCGGCCAATAAATCACAATCATCTATGCTGGCGGGCCAGAAGATTGCTGGATTACACGCTGTTAGTTTTACTGATGGACGACCGGGTACTCCTGCGCTGGCGGGCGCGGGTCAAGCTCAGACACTGAGGCAGGCAGTTACACGAATAGCGCCAGTAGGTTGGCAACAAAGTTATGGCCCAGGTATTATGCCCGATGTGCGGCGACCACTAGAGTGGCGCGGTAATGATCAGTGGCCGTATGTACTGAATAGTTTGCTTACGCAGGAAAAACTAAAAGCATCAATCGACTGGCCAAATCGAAGGATTTCTGTTTCTACGTTATCCACGACAGTCCCACTTGTACCCAAAGCCTCCGCGATCACAACAACTACCGCACCATCCCTTAAAACCGAAGTAGTCAATAAAAGCAATCCATTCACTGGAAAATCTGTTCCAGAGAAGAAAACCCAAACAGTACTTTCTGCAAAAATATCCACGCCAGGTGAGAAAGAAGCACAGCGTGTCTGGATTATGGCGCCGGGTAGCACCCTCAAAGACTCAATTTTGACATGGTCTGCCGAAGCGAAATGTTCACTTCCAAACGTTAAACACTGGACCGTGGAGTGGTTAACTTCCGTGAATTACCGTATCGATGCTCCGCTGGTGTTCCATGGAACATTTATGGATGCACTGAACGGTGCTTTTAGCCTTTATCTGAATGCTTCGGTGCCGCTGTATGCAGGAACTCGGAGTCAGCAGTGTCAGGTGACCGTCAGTGACGAGGTGCCAAAATGACGCACTGGATGATGGTGTTTATGGTCGGTCTGTTGACATTGACGCTCGTCCCGCCCCGGCACACTGAAATGAATGCGTTGTCTACTCAAACCACCGAGGCGCAGGCACAAGCTGTGGCAACGGTAAGTTATATCAACCAGATAAACGACACGCTCTACACTCACCCACAGAACGATGGCGTGGTTGATATCGCAAAACCAGCATTCCCTCTCGGCCCTGTCAATAACCTCCGAACCCAAGGAAAAACATGGGTTTATCAACCTGACTATCCTGGACTCATGAATGCATTAATCAATGCATCACTGAGTTCATCGCTTGTAGGTCGAGTCTACAACCGGCAGCTGTTTGATCACACGGGACTCAGCACAGGACTCATGGCTCCCACATCAATTCCAGATGGGTCAATCGTCTACATCAATTAATGGAGAACACATGTTGCTACAACCAAGGGTAAAACTTGCCCCTATTTTTGCCTGCCTGTTACTGACGGGTTGCCCAAGTCTGGACCGCATTAATACTCAGATCAGTGATACTGAAAATACTCAGAAAATCGTTACTGGCAAGATTGAGGACATGCGAAAGGGCAAGGTCGTTCAAGAACTGACATCGCAATGGATTAATACAACCCCCATCACCGGAAAAGGCAGCGAAAAAAGCCAACTCCCTTCGTGCGCACCAACATTTAGTCGTGCCGGTGACGTTAGCCTTGCAGAGATTGGTGCCTTCATTTCTACAACCTGCCGAATTCCGTTATTTATCACACCGGATGCCCAAGGGGTCAGTAGCTCAGGGGGAACAACGACTCAGGCAATGAGCGGTTCTATTCCCCCGCCTGATCCGACTACGGGCATGATCCCGTTGGCACAATTAGGTTCAATGTCAGGCCCTTCTACTACACCGGTGACTACGGCCAGTAACACTTTGCATGGTGTGTTCTGGCAAGGTGGGCTAGATGGCTTCCTGGATAACATCACAACCCGCCTTGGGCTATCGTGGCGTTATGAGCAGGGTAAAATAACTATTTTTTACATTGATACACGCACGTTTCCTGTCAATTTTATGGATAACATGACGGTCTTTTCTTCCACGACAGTCAGCGGTACAACAACCAGCAACGGCAGTTCAGGAGGGACCACTTCTTCAGGCGGTATTGCCGGCGATAACAACACATCGCAATCGACCGAAACGAAGATAAAAACCAGTTTATATGACGATATCAAAACCACTGTAACCGCTATGCTGACGCCTAAAGTGGGTCGTATGAATCTTTCTGCTGGAATGTTAACGGTAAGCGATACACCTCAAGTACTTGAAGCTGTGGGTCGTTATATCGCTGACCGTAATAAACAGCTTAACCGGCAAGTGGTCTTTAATGTTCAGGTTTACAGTGTCGAAGCCCGTAATCAGGAAAACCTGGGGTTCGATTTGACAGGCGTCTTTAACAGCGGCAGCGTCAAAGGCATGCTAACAGGTTCATTTGCGAATGCGGCCGAGAATGCGATGAGTGGTGGGGTTACCCTACTGGATGGAAAAGGAAAAGGGTCTGCGGCATTTATTAAAGCACTGTCTGAAAAAACCAACACCAGTATCGTGACTCAAGCCTCTGCCATGACCACGAATATGTCACCAGTACCTTTACAAATGGCATTACAGCAAGACTTTGTCGCTGGAATTACGACATCTCAGACGGCCAATGTAGGCAGTTCTACTGATATTCAGCGAGCCACCATTACCACGGGTTTTAATATGGTGGCCATGCCTTACATGATGCCGGAAAGCGACCAGATGCAACTGCAATTTTCTATAAGCATCTCAGATGATCCGACGTTCCGCACCGTCAAACAAGGTGATGCGCAATCAGAGCTTTCCCGAACACACCTTAAAACCTCCACTTACCGCGTTATTCTCCGTTCTGGCAATACCATGCTGCTGACTGCCTTTGATCAGGGCAACAACACGGCATCCAAACAGGGCGTTGGATCAACCTCATTCTGGGGATTAGGTGGCGGCGGAAACGCGGAGAAAAGTCGCAATATGTTACTCATTCTGGTGACAGCTAACATTGTGGGATAAATAAATGGACGATTCGTTACACATATTAAACGGTGCCACCCGCCTCCCTCTTCCCCCTGACCAGAACTGGCTGGCTGCATTAAGGTGGGAAATAGCGCCCACACAGAGTAAGTCCGAGTTACGGCGCAGAGCCACCCAAGAGGGTGCAACACACTTTCTAGCTACATCTTTTTCTGAGAGCGAGCTATTGGCGTGTTGGGTACAAGTGCCAAAAAGTGAAAAGAAAGCGCCTATCAGTGCCGCCCTGGCTGTAGCTCATCAACTCAGTGATGATTGCTACGCCGTGTTTGAACTACAAAGTGATGTCTATTGGTTTGTGGCCAACTGTAAAGGTCAACTCTCCGTTCTGAGTGACAAGGTGGGCAACAAAGAAAGTATGCTAGCCGCAGTCACTTTTTTCTTGTCTATGAATAAGAGCACCCATAAATGGCATGTTATTGCACCTGTGGGTTTTTTTGAGGATAGGGAGGCTGACCCAACGCCTCTGATTGATTTCACCCTCTCGTCCAGTGTTAACAAACTCTACAACATCCCTTCGATGTCCCTGCGTCGTCCAGTGCAACGCTATTCACTGATTGCGCTAGCCATGGTAGGTGTCATCGTAGGAACACATATCTATCAAGGGTGGAAAGAAGATAAAGCATTGCAGATTGCGAAACTGCAACTCAAAGAAAACATTCAGGCACAAAAAACCGTATTACCCCCCTGGCCTTCTCTGCCAGATGCTCCGGCCATTATTCAGGGTAATGGTGAATATCTAATTCCTCTGTCCGTCGCCGGGTGGATGCTGGAAAGTAAAACCTACACCCGCCAGAGCGATATCGCTCTTATCTATCGTCGGACCGGTAACGCCAGCGTTGCTGATTTTAGACGACGGGCACAAGAGTTGTTTGGCAAACACCAGGTTGATTTCAATATTCCTGGAGGGGCAGATCAAGCGACAGTCACGTTGCCCATATCTGTGTTAGCTGGTTCAGGACAGCAAAAACTAATCGGTCTGACAGAAGCCATGCTAATACTGACCACATTTGCCCAACGGCAAAATGCACAGTTGCAGCTCGACCCCCAACCGAATACGCGATTAATCGACGGAGAGAACATCACTCTACCTTGGCGCGAGGTCCGTTTTACGTTAATCCTCCCGATATCGCCTGACATCTATATCGATTCATTACCGATGCCAGGGTTACGCATAGCCCGTATTCGCACAGTACGTGAGGGTGTTCGCCTAAGCTACACACTCGAAGGAACTCTTTATGCCAATCCATAACCGTGTACTTTTTATTTTTCCTCTGCTATTTGCTCTGGCCGTAACGGCACATGCAGATACCGAAATTCCAACACAGCAAATACCCCCGGAAGAAAACACAGCCGTTCCCTTACCGTCTGGTACCTTGAACGAATTGGAAAAACTCAATACGCAGACGTTATTGACCGAAGCACAAGCCCAATTGGCCAATGCACGGGCTTCACTGCAAAAGGCCAAGAGCCAGTACAGCGACACATCATCAGGGCAGATGGTTTTGTCGGGTACAAACTTACCTCCCGGATTGCCTAATCCCTCAATCAGTATGCCCCAGCAAACAAAGTCTGGCCCTCCCCGTATCCTTGAAATCAGTGGACAAGGACGGTCGTTATCGGCTCGCCTGATGCTTGATACGGGTTTATCTATCATTGTCCGCACGGGCAGTAAGATCCCCGGCCGCGATTTACTCGTGACGGATATTTCTGCCAGTACCGTCGAAGTAAAAGATACGCAGGGCCAGCGTCATACCCTGACTTTTGGTGAATAACATGACACTCACTAATTCCCCTCCAGTTTTTGAATTCAATGCACTGGCTAACGAATATATGTTCTGGGAAATGGGTTCCCCCCCAGTTTGCTATGTGTCTGCCGACCATTGCAAAATGCCTGCGGTTCAAAGTGAGCTGCAACGAGCGCTGGCCAAGATCCCCGGTCTGATCACTGAGATAGTTCGCTTTGATGAAATAGCCCAGCACCGCCAAAAAAACCGCGTCCATGTAGAAACTGCAGAAAACCTACAACCGGAAGTCATTGACCTATTTGCCCAAGCAGCCGCCGCGGGAGCGTCTGATATGCATTTTTTGGTCAATACAGACGGTACCACCATCTATCAGCGTATCTATGGCGATTTGTCAGTCGTGGCCAATAAAAAGACTGATGAGGGGATGACTCTGCTACGTTGCATGGTTAACTCCATGACGGATACAGGCGCCAGGGAGTTCATGGAGAACGAGATCCAGGATGCCCGCATTGAAAACAAGTATTTGCACAAAGCTAATTTATATGCCGCTCGCTATGCGCATATTCCTACTGAGAATGGTGTTTATGCTGTTGTCCGACTGATCAAGGATGAAAGAGACGATATTCCCTCGCTGGAAATTCTCGGCTTCAATCCCGAACAGATCACGCTGATACGGCGTATGCTCCGCAGTCCATATGGCTTTATCATCCTTTCGGGCCCGACGGGTTCGGGGAAAAGTACCACACTGCGTACTCTTGCTGAGATGTATACCGTGTTTACTTATGGCCTTAAACGCTTACTGGCAATCGAAGACCCCCCGGAGGGCAAACTACCTGGCATCCAGATCCCTATTTTCGCCGACAAAAGTGATCCTATAGCAGTCAAACAAGCCTGGACCCGAACTATTGCGGCCAGCTTACGTCTTGACCCTGATGCATTGATAGTAGGGGAAATGCGTGACAAAGACTCTGTTAAAACTGCGATTTCTGGAGCCGAAACTGGGCACCTTCTGATGGCAACACTGCATGCCAATGACGCGCCGAGCATTATCAGCCGTATGGTTGATACATTGGACGTGCCGCTTGCGCTTATCACTGATCCCCAACTGATTGTCGGCCTGATTGCACAACGCCTGGTGCCTTTACTGTGCCCTAAATGCAAACAGACTTATGAACAAGTGAAAGATAGCCTTGATGCTGATGAATTACAGTTGATTGCGACCTATTGTGACAAAGAAAAAATCCGCTTTCGTAATCACCATGGTTGCAATAACTGTCACTTCGGTACGGTGGGACGCCGAGTTATTGTTGAGGTTATTCGGCCTGATGCTCAGTTCATGCACCACTACCGACATGAAGGCAAGCTTGTAGCTCGAAACTACTGGGTTAACAAGATGGGAGGCACCACGCGCGGCATGCATCTTCAACAATATCTTAATCGTGGAGAGGTTGACCCCCTCGAGGGAGACCGTATCAATCCGCTGGATGAGGACACCTTGTTAGCCCTGGACACCGCTCCCCTTTCTGCCTGACCAATTAGTTTCCTCATATTCCACAACGTAATACCTTTCTGAACTGTTAGGAGCCCACACATGATTTCATGGATAAAAGCTCGCCTAAAAAGCCTGCCGAGTACTGAAATTCGTCCTCCAGCTTGGTTTTCTCGGCTCGATATTTGGGTCGCTCGAAAAACTTTCTTTATGAGTGAACGACGACATCTTTACGAACAACTGGCCTTCTTGCTCGACAACAAATCCTCACTTAAAGAAGCCATTACCAAACTTCAATACGCCGCCAGGCAAAAAGGAAAAGAGCGGAGTTCTCTGATGTACTGCCTCAGTGATATACATTCTGCATTGACCACAGGGCAAACACTGGACAAAGGACTGTCACCCTGGGTTCCACATAATGAAAGCACCATCATTATGTCAGCCAGGTTAACAGGTGATTTGAGTAATGCGCTGAAACGTACTATTCAAAATATCGATACGATCGGAAAGCTAAAAAGTAAGGTCATCAGTAGCCAGATATATCCGGTATTTTTATGTATAGGTACTCTGGTTGCGATGCACTTTCTTAACGACAAATATATACCCACTGTTCTGGCCATCATCCCACGTGAGGCATTAACCGGGAAACTCGCACTATTCGTCGGTATTACCGAGTTCTTTGTCTCCAACATGTTCCTACTACTGTCTGCAATTGCACTAACCATCATATCCATTCTATGGACCATGCCGAATTTGACCGGAAAGGTTCGTAATCGTGTTCTTGACCGGCTATTTCCATGGAGTGTGTATAAAGAGACTGAGGGTGCGACATTCCTTCTTAATTACGCAGCCCTAATGCACCCATCTATTCGTATGGAACAGGCACTTCATCTTCTGTGTGTGTACGCATCGCCCTGGTTATTTGAGCGCCTTGATGCTACGCGGCGCAAGCTCAGTAAAGGGGTGAATTTTGGTCAAGCGCTGCTGTCAACCGGTTTTAACTTCCCCTCACGTGATGCCGCAGTACATCTGTCGATTCTAAGTGGGGGGAATGATGCACAGGACCTTATCAAATCATTTGCTTCCTTCTGGCAGGCAGAAAGTCTTAGCAAAATCACTAAAACTTGCGCTGTCGTCAACTTCGTAATTCTGTTGTTCAACGCCAGTTATATCGTTCTGCAAATATTGGCGAGCGTAGAAATCAACGCGCTCGTCAAAACTCTCCACTAACCCCTATAGAAAGGAAACTGTTATGAAAATTTCACGTCCGTTTACCACAGTGAAAAAACCGCACGACACTATTAATAAAGGAACAACCCTGACAGAAATAATCATGTGGATGGTTATCGCGGGTGTCGTCATGGCTGCAGTTTATGCCGCATCTAAAGGTGCATTCTCAACCAGTGACACATCCAAAGAGCTTAACGCTTATAACGATATGATGGCTAAAACACCTCGATTGTTAAAAAACGCGGGGCAGTATCCCTATAACGGCTCAGCCGATATGACCGGCACGTATATCGTCATGGCTAGCGGAGCCCCTGCAGGCCTAACCCTCGTTGGCACAGCATCTTCTGGCTCAGCCGGTTTGACCAATACCTATGGTGGTGATGTATCTCTTACGCCAGTAGCCTCTTCTGGTGGCCAGAAATCTGGATTCTCGCTAACAACGGCCGCTATTCCACAAGATGCGTGTACCGTTATCGCCACCACGTTGAGTTCTGGAGCAAACGTGGTGACAACAAAGGTGAACGGAACATCAACATCGGGTCCATTAACGTCTGCAAAAGCTGTGCAGCAATGTACGGCTGACTCGGGATCAACCGGTAACAATACCCTGATCTTCATCAGCCAAAGCTAAGGAGGTTTTATGCGACTTTCCCTTATCGCACTATTTGGCAGTGTGATGCTATGCCTTACCACACCGGTGCATGCCTGGTGTTTTGATGA
Organism: Yersinia sp. 2466 StPb PI; assembly: GCF_041538325.1. Taxonomy (NCBI): domain Bacteria; kingdom Pseudomonadati; phylum Pseudomonadota; class Gammaproteobacteria; order Enterobacterales; family Yersiniaceae; genus Yersinia; species Yersinia sp. 2466 StPb PI. The sequence goes on from NZ_JAULSL010000002.1 coordinate 120,456, forward strand.
AGCTGGCGCTCGATATCACATTAACGCACAACTCCTGCGGGCTATTGCGGTTTGGGAGAGCTCGCTGAATCCCAATGCTATCGGTATCAACCGCACAGCGGGCAAAATATCCAGCCGTGATTATGGCTTGATGCAGATTAACACCCAACAATTACCCAGACTTAAACGTCTGGGTATTATCAAAAGCGAACAAGATTTACTGACCAATCCCTGTCTCAACGTTCAAATTGGAGCCTGGATATTAGCCCAGCATCTGCAAACCTGTGGTAGCAACTGGTCATGCTTAGGTTCATACAATGCCGGTTTTTCTCCCGACAGAGAGCCGCGCAGAATGTGGTATTCGAAGAATATTTATAAGGAATACATGCGCCTTGGTGGGGGGGCTTCATGAGCTCGACTCTTTTGGTGTTGCTGTTATTTTCTGGCCTAGCACTAGAATTCACATTTCGTAGCCATGGTCCAGTTTTACGACAGGGTAATCTGTTTCTCCTCGACTACGACCGACCTATTTATTCGCGTCAAATCATTCGCCTTCTCCAATGGATTACCTGGAGTTGTGCGCTATTGGTTCTGCTACTCAATAGCGTATTTACGCTTTCACCGTCACACTTGCTACAGTCATTTGTCCTGCTGATATTTAGCTTGAACCTTATTGGGCTAGACGCGCAAGAACGCTGGCTACCACTGTGTTTCACTAACAGTTTCTGGTTTGTTGGGCTTTTGCTCACCTTACTTCCTGGCGCCGCGTTATCGCCTTACACTGCTGCCTTTACCAGTCTGGCTGCATTTCTGCTTCTGAACCTGGTATACCGAATTTTGGCCCGCAAACAACCTGATGCTTTGGGATTGGGGGATGTTCATCTGCTTGCCGGTCTATGTGCCTGGCTACCCCTCCCTTGGTTGTCTGGAGCATTGGTACTCTACTTGTTAATAACCGTCAGCTTGTTTGGACGAAAATCTCCGCACCCACTGGCACCCTGGCTGCTCCCAGCCGTCATACTGATTCATCTTATTCACCCCATTCTGGCAACAGAGGGAAATATCTATGTTGAGTAAAAAAAAATCTATCTCACATCCCCCCGTTAACCGTGGGTTAACCATTGCCGAAGCAGGCATGGTTATCACTCTGCTCTCGGTGATAATGGCCTACAGTATCCCACGGGTTATAGAGTACAACCAGGAACGGGCCTGGGACATCAGTGCCACCATGCTGTCTGCCGTCAGTGCGTCAGCCAATCGCTATATCAAGGACAATAAAGACACTCTGACGACACAACTCAAAACCGCAAAAAATGTTGTTATTACAGGTAAACAGTTACAAGACGCAAAATACCTTCCGCCTGGATTCAGTCTAACTACCGATGATGGCCAGTCATATCTGGTAGCAGTCACGCAAGACGGTAAGAGCAACTTGATGGCGTTCGTCCTGACCTCTGCAGGCAAGGAAATTCAGCCTAATGGACTTAGGTATATTTCTCAAAACATCAGTGGCCTAGGTGGTTATATTTGGCCTGCTAATCAAGCGATTGGCGCCAATGGCAGTTGGACTGTTAATCTCCCCGACTATGGTCTCTCGGGTCAAGTGGGTCGCCTTGCTGTCATGTTGTCTTCCGACTCACTTGGTAGTGACAGTGAAGCAGGTGATCGTCTGTATCGCTTTGAAGTCAATGGTCGCCCGGACCTAAACAAAATGCATACAGCTATCGATATGGGCAGTAACGACATTAACAACACCCGCAATCTGAATGCACAAAATGGCCTTTTCTCTGGTGATGTTTCGGCGGCTAATGGTCAGTATTCAGGAAACCTAACGGCCAAAAACGGTAACTTCTCAGAATCGGTTACGGCCAGCCAAGGAGTAACCGCCAATAAAGATATTCGCAGTAACGAGGGATGGATCGTAACCCGCAACAACAAAGGTTGGTTAAATGAAACCTACCAGGGTGGTTTTTATATGTCAGATAATGATTGGGTGCGCAGCGTCAATAACAAAGGTATTTATACTGCCGGCCAAGTGAAAGCGGGGACCGTTCAGGCTGATAACTTGTTAAACGCAGGTGGGACACTGCAGCTTGACCAAGTTAGTGTAGCCGGAGTGGGTTGCCCTCAGATTGGACGCCAAAGCCGGGATAATACGGGCGCACCGTTATTCTGTATCGGGGGAGTATGGAAGAAATCTGGTGGTGGCATTGATTTCAATAACGTCATGAATCAATACGTTGGTGATGGCGGCAGATGTCCAGCCAATTATGTTGCCGTCGGTGTTGGTGGGTTCTATGCAACATATACAGCAGGTTATATCTGGTGTGCACCTGCCCAGTGATTTTATTGTTTACTGGAAAGTATGATGAATTTTTTATTCCAATCCCCTTGTTATCAATAAGCATTACTCACTAACAAGTAGACACCATCCAAGTTTTTTAAATCCTCTTCGTATTTATCCGCATTCGTAATACAGGAATTTACCATATGAAACCATCGTATCTGGCCACGCTTGGCCTTTTCCTGCTATCCGGTTGTCAGGCACCACAGGCAAAACATCCGATATCTACTCCACAGCCGATATCTATTCATACCGAGCAAATATCCCCCTCGTTACAGGATCTCGCCTTAAACGGAGTACTAAATCAGAAAGTACATTTCGTACCCGGCAGTATTCGAGCAAACAGCCAACGACTTTCAGTGACATGGGATGGCGATGCTATTGAGCTCCTGGCCGAATTAGCACGACAACGCGGCTTATCATTCGCTTATACCGGTGTCAGATTGCCACTTCCTGTCACTATTCATGTTCAAGACGTTACCTTTGAAACCCTGCTTCGAATTATCCGTACTCAAACCGACTGGCGAGCTCAGCTAGATCAGCAGTCCAGAGAACTTCGCGTCTACTTTATGTTGCCCCTAAAACAAGGAGCTTTAGCATGATACGAAAAGCCTTGGCCCTCTGTCTGGCACTGGTCACCGTGCCAGTTATCGGGGCAACCATCGATACACCTCCACCACCGGATATCAATGCCTACCTATCGCCAAAGGCCACTGATAAACACGGTCTGAACGACACATTGTGGCAACTTCTTAATGATGCGGGGCAAACCGTTGGTTTTCGGGGAGGAAAAGCACAGCGAGCCTGGGAACTGCAACAAGCGCTGAGTATTCAGAATGATGACTTAAATAGACTCTATACCTTTGCTCCGCTGATCAGTCGCCAGGGGTGGTTACCTCCCGTTATTGTCGCGGCTGAATCTCTCGCAAACATTACAGATAACCAGATACGAACCGCCAACAAAACCTACACCATTCTGGTGAAAGAGCGATTTGTTAGTAATCCGCCCTCTTGGCGGCAGTACTTATTGGCCGGGCTGGCAGTGAATACCGATATCCCTACAGAAATCGCCCCGAAAAATGGCGCCGAAGAGAAAGTCTGGCGTGCCGCGATAGAAAAGGGTTGGCAAGAAGGACGTGAAAGTGCCGACCGAACGTTGGAAAGCAACTTCAATCGATTAACTCGGGATTATGCCGGCATGGTGCGTTATTCCACTCTGGTACAGCAAGGCATGATCACCTTACCTGTGGTCAGTGAACAGCTGCAGTCCGTTACTGGCTCCCAAGACAAACTGATGTTGGGTGACAAAGTACGCGACCTGAAACAACGCGCTGGCTTTGAGTTGGATAAGAAACGTTGGAAACCCATCATTACAACGCAACAGTAACCGTTCAGGAGCATTCTCAATGCCTGCACTTGATGATTTAGTGGCACTAGATGACTTTGATTTTTCAGGCGGACTCGACGCAAACAAACTCCGAAGTTTTTTTGTTCACTGTTATCGCCATAAAGTCTCTGATATCCATCTACAGAGTGGAAGCCCAATCATTGTTGATCACTACGGCCGCAAGGTTGTAACCAACAAGTTCAATATTGATAGTTCCCAATTGGTGCGCCTCGTCGATGAGATATACACCCCTGATATTAAATCACTGGTCCAAGGGGGCTGTGGTGCTGACCGGGCTTTACAGCTGGAAGGTGATAATACTGGCCGTTTCGGACTCGAACGTGGTGAACGGGTGCGTTATCGCACTAACTTCATTCAGGCCACTATTGGTTCGCTTAATACAGCAATGGCCATCACGTTACGTATTATTCCATCAGCTATCCCGCCCTTAGAGACAATGGGCCTGGAAGATGATCTCCGTCGCAGTTTATTACCTATGGATGGTCTGGGTTTAACGTGTGGTCCAACCGGCTCAGGGAAATCCACATTATTAGCCTCAACTTACCAGCATTACGGAGAAACACATCCCGACGGAAAGGTCACCACCTATGAAGATCCGGTCGAATATCTGCTAGGGGGTCCTCAATGGGTGCTCAAGCCTCAACAATCCGAAATTGGGAGAGATGTTCCGAGTTTTGCTGATGGCCTTCGTCTCTCGTTACGTCAGGCACCGACTTTAATTGGTGTTGGTGAGATACGTGATCTTGATACGTTAGAAGCCGCCATCGCCTGTGCTCACTCTGGCCATCTGGCCCTCAGTACATTGCATGCTTTCTCTCCGGGCCATGCTTTTTCTCGTTGTATCCGAATGGCGTCCAGTGACACCCGTGAACAAGTTGCCTTTGATCTACTTGATGCTTTGCGGTTTGTCATCGTGCAACGCCTCCTGCCAACGACTGATGGTAAACGTATCGCTGTTAGAGAATACGTTCTATTTGACGATGATTGGCGCAGCAAATTATCTCAACAACATTATTCTCGCTGGCCTGATCTGATTAACGCGTCACTTCGTGAGAGTTCGACGCGCATTGCAGATCAAACCTGGGAACTTTTTGTGAACGGGCGAGTTGCTGAACATGTAGCGGAACAAGTGATGGGATGGCGCGAATTTAACGAAAAACGGAAAACAACATAATGAACAACGATTATTGCAACTGGTTAGATGCGGGTCGCGCCGTCACGATCTTTGGCATTCCAGTGCTGGTTTATCTGGTGTTTATCGTGTGGGTATTTTGGCCAAGTATGCTGATGTTCCTCTTCTGTGTCGGATTGTTGGTGTTTTACAAACTACTGGCTTTCTTTGATTACACCCTCACGGTGGTATTCCAGCGTTTATTGCACCGGTTGCGCGGCAACATCATTACCGGTCGTCCCTGGTGGTATCGAAAATTCTTTGAATAGGAGTCCTATATGATAATCCTCAGCTCTGGCCATCCTTACCAACCTGTTGGGAGGCACAATGAAAGCAACTGAATCTACCTACCTCGTTATTCCATTCGAACAGTTGAAAGAAGCCAAACGGCAGGCAGGTAAGCTGGACAATGGTGAGAATGCGCTAGAGTTCGACCCTGATCGCAAAATGTGGTTTGCCAAAGAGGGCTCTGAACTCGACAAACTCACTCGCTGGCGCATCGATAATACGTTGGCCACCGAAACCAATAACGATTCCGCCCAAGAGTTTGGCGACTTTATCCGCTCACTCGGCGGAAATCTTCAAGGCGACCCAGAGATGGATGGTCTAACTCATCGGATATCGATGAATGATGACAAGCAAGGTAAAAAATCTGGCGTTTATGTTGGTCATTTGGATGGCTTTGCCAATGGTTGGTTTGCTGATCATCGTGATGGTCATAGAAATACCTGGTCATCGAACTCAGACAGGCCTGACCCCATAGTGTTAGCACACCGCAAGGCAATGGCTGCACAAGAGCAACTACGGCGCGATGCCAGAATACGCCAAGAGCAAGATAAGAAATCAGTCGAAGTCACCAAGTTATACGAGCGGTTGAGCCAAGCCAGCCAAGACCACCCCTACTTAAAGAAAAAGGGCGTGAAGGTAGCCAAAGGAATGCTCATTGATGATCGTAATCAATTGGTCATCCCATTATTGAATGTCGCCGGTGATATACGAACCCTACAAACCATCGCACCCGACGGCAGTAAGCGTTTAAGCAAGGGAGGGCAAAAAGAAGGCAATTTCTTCATTGTTGGTGGCTCTCTTAAGAATGGTCAGCCCATTGTCTTTGCCGAGGGTTATGCCACAGCCGCCAGTGGCGCAATGGCTCTAAAATACCCGGTGGTGATGACCGTTGATTCTGGCAACTTGGTCAAGGTGGCCAAAGCACTGCACGAGCATTACCCCGACAGTCCAACCTTGTTCTTGGCTGATGATGATCTTCCTAAGCCCAAACGCCCTGGCAATCCGGGGAAAGAAAAAGCCACAGAAGCCGCTGAGCTTACTGGCGGCATTGTTATATTACCGGCATTTACTGCAGCTGAGCGCGAGAAGGGATTGACGGACTTCAATGACTTTCACCAGTCACGCGGTTTGTCGGCACTCGCAGAACAATTGGCCCCTGTTTTTGCTCCGTTACATCGTCCCTCACCTCTGGAACCCACAACAATGGAAAATACACAGACTGAGCCCACACCTGAAATTGATATACCCTCCGTACAAGACCTACCCGTTAATGAATATGCTGACTATGGTCATATTGCTGATAGCGTCTTCGACCAAGAGGTCCAAGATTTCACACCATATGCTATCAATGACCCCATACCCCCTGTCACTGCAGAGCAGACCGTTATTCAGGAAGCACCTTTAGCTACGGAGCAAATCGTTATTCCAGAAACACCGGCGGCAGTTAAAAATGAGGCTGAAGAAGCAAAACAGGAAAATATTGCACCAATTGCTAACCCAACGATACCCACAGTTACGGCACCCAAAGAAAAACCCATTGAATTAGTTTCTTTCGCTGGCCGGCTGGCACCTCAACCTGCAACATCGACCCCTAATGAGCAACAAGCCCAGTCAGAGGCTAACCTGACAGCACAAACGGAAGACGCTATCTGTATCGAGATGCCTGCGGGCCAAGCTCGCCAAGTGGCTCCACTCGATCTAGATGCATTGATGCAACAAATTACTCATGAAATGGCCCTCGATGGACGGTCAGTAAAATATCTCTTTTCTGGTGAACCCGCCTTTGTCGACCATGGCGACCGCATCACAATGGCGAACGCGGCAGCAAGCCAAAGTGATGCCATGATATTGACGGCCTTACTTGTTTCACGCGAACAATATCGGGGGCGCATTGAGCTTACTGGGAGCGATCAGTTCAAGCATCGCGCCATTATGCTAATTGCTGAATACAACCTCGATGTCAAAATGAAAAACCCGCAGCAGCAACTGATGTTAGATGAGGCCCGTAAGCAGTTGGCAGACGAACCAACCCCAGGAGCGGAGGCAACACCCGTTGGCCCACAGACAGCATCCATTATGACTGAGGGGCAAACAACAGAACCTGCCACAGCAACAGCAACACCATTGGCGAACGAATTACCTCCAGAATTACGGCCTACAGTGCTTCCCCCAGAAATACCGCGAAATGCCAGTCGTAAGGAAAGTGAAGCAGGTCTGACAGGCGCTTTATTGGGGCATGGTCCCGCACCGTACAATTTTGATTCGTCTGAGAATCTTAGCTATTACGTACATTTACGTACCGCGCATGGAGAACGTTACGTTTGGGGGAAAGAGTTGGCACAGGTCATGCCAGACAGTGGCCTCAGTAAAAACGATGTGGTGACGCTGACCTGGCTCGGCAGTAAAGAGGTCACGGTCCAGGCTAAAGTACGTGACGCGAACAATAAGATCGTGGTCGGTAAAAACGGAGTTGAACAGACGGAGGAAATCATTTCCCACCGTAATCAATGGGCAATAAAGCCGGCAGTCGACCCTCAGTTGCTTGTCAGCCATGAACAGCAGACTACACCGCCAGCGTCACTGACAGCTTATGACATGACCCATTTTTTTGCGTTACAACAGCAGGTTGTTGAACTGGCGGCAAAAGCTGGGGTATCACTGCCTCCATTGCCTGCACAGGCCAATGACCTTGTGTGGTTTAAGCCTAACGGCCAAGGTACAACAGCCCCTGCCACTCGACCGGCGACCACCCCACTACCTGCACAGACCCAAGATGCAGGTACTGTACTCATGAAAACGATGACAGCCGAAAACCAACTTAAGTTATTACTGGTAAAAGGCTTAGGCGATTATGTGCAAGGCGTCGTGCAATACGAAGGTGAGTACCATCCGGTGCTCGGTAAACTTTGTATCAATGACAAAGGGACACGTTATGTAGCCTTAAATGCGGTTACGGCTGACGGCATCAAATCCATAGGCCACGGTAATGCCATCAATCACGCCGAAGGAGCCAATAACGCTTTCGTGTTCCGTCTCCAGGGGGAAAAAGACAAACTTTATGCGACGCTGGTTGAACCCGCAAAGTGCCCCCCGGCACTGCATAAGCAACTTGGGTTTACGCACGACTATATTCCACCGTCGCAAGCCCCGCAGAGCCGGGACAATCACACCGTGGAAAACCGGATCAATCCGGCACCTCAGGCACCGCGTCCAGGCTTATAAGGAAAGGCAATGCAACGAAGATACTATTTTATACTTGCCGCCCTGGTGGCCAGCACCTTATCTCTGCAGGTTCAAGCAGCGGATTGCCGTGCGGCTACTGCGGCACAAGCTGGGGCGCAGGCTGGCTACGAACGTGCTCGCAAAGCTGCAGAAGCATGGTCACAACGTGAAAATCAGGTATCAAGCGGATTGCAGCAATGCTTGGGAGATATCAGCACAGCCATTACGGTACCTACTTTCCCTGATCTCAGTGGCATCTTGAACGGGATAAAGGACAAAATCTGTCGCGCTGCAAGAGACAAGATCCAAGAATATGTACCGAGTAACATTGACCCATGGGGAGATTTGTCATCTCGCACCAGCGGTGTAATTGGCACCTCATCGAATTCAGTCAGTGCACCTCAGTCCTATGCACCTACCACTTATAGTCAGATACCTGCAGCTACGTCCCCAGTGAGCTCCGCCTCCGGGGACGGTTACATCTTCACTCGCTAACCGACCGTACCTTTAGCGGTTTCCCCTGTTCTTCTTTGCAACCCCGTTCGGTCTCCCCTACGGGGCTTGCCAGTGGATGTCACCATGAAAAAAAACCTACCCGCTCCCTCTGATGGGGGGAGTGCTGACCCGTATGCGTCTGCAAGAGCACAGCACATTGAAAGCCAGCTCAATGTCAGTTTCACCCGAAAATCTCTCATGGTGAACATATGGCAAAGTGCTTCTCTTTTTCTTTGTCTGTTGATTATCGCTGTTCTGGGATATGCCGTTTTAAACCCGCCAGTAAAATATTTTGCAACGCAAGATGGTCGTGTTATCCCGCTGACCCCAACAGATCAGCCAGCTTACAGTGATGCGGATGTTACCGATTTTGGCAACCGTGTTATTCGTGAGGCGTTCACTCTCGACTTCGTGAATTACCGTTCACAAATGAATAACTTACTTCCCCGATTCTCAGATGAAGGCTTTCGTAGCTATTACGCTGCGCTGACCACATCCAACGTACTTGCCTCCATCAAAGACAAAAAAATGAACATGTCGGTGATGACGTCTCCAGGCGTAGTCGTTAGCAAGGGAACGTTAGAAAACGGGGTATATGCCTGGAAAATTCAATATCCCGTCAAATTCAAATTGACCGGTCAGACAACGTCACTGCCTGAACAAAGTTTTGTGTTGTCACTGCTTATTCAGCGTACCGATCCACGATTGAAGAATACCGGTCTGGAAGTATCTCAGCTCATTACCTATGAGGCTCAATAACCATGAAAATCCAGTATGCCAGTCTGCTCCTGTTAACGTTGGTTAACAGTGTTAGCGCTGCAATCACCACTGACGTCGCTGCAGCCCCCAATGCCTGGCAACCAGCACAAACGCTAAGTGCAGCACCGACAACCAGTACACCACAAAATGTTGCCGCTCAGGTGGCACCAACAGCAGGGCTTGGACTTGGACCTGCGCCTACAGCCCCACTTCCTCAAGGCGGAGCAACCCCTCTGCCCTCACCCGCGCTAACTTATGCTCAGGGTCAGATGGCTCCATTATCGCCTGATGATGTGACTGGCTTACGGGGGACATTTGACCAACTGCAACGTAGTGAGGGGCGAGCGCCCGTCACTGCGGTTCCCCGGATTAGTTCTCTGACGGTCAACCTGTCACCTGGTGCCTCACTACCCATGCTGCGGGCACTTCCAAACTTTCCTGCGACCGTATCTTTCACTGATGAAACAGGCGCGCCCTGGAATATTGACGCGCCGCCAATCAACGGTAACGAAGCCGGGTTTTCCATCAATTACATTCCAAACAGTCCGGTAATGTCAGTTCAGGCCAGACGGGCCTATGACTCTGGGAGCGTGACGGTATATCTGAAAGGTTTACCGGTGCCTGTAGTGATCGCCTTATCCAGTGGCGAACCAGATAACCCCGGACAAGCACAAATTACAGATAGCAGTCTGAACCTTCGTATTCCTATGCGGGGCCCAGCCGCTAAAGCCCAACCTATTGCGCGAGAAAAAATCAGTTTGGACAATCCAACATTGCAATCCTTTTTGGATGGTGTCCCTCCCAAAGAAGCCAAGCGTCTCAAAACCAGTGGCAACGTCCCGATGACATCTGTTTGGCAATTAGGCGATGACTTATATATCCGCTCACGCAGCGATATACGGGATGCGTTTGTAGAAACCTCGGCAGCAGCAGATGGAACTCGAGTTTGGAAATTGCCCGTCACCCCCGAAGTGGTTTTTTCCGTTCAGAGCCGAAATACCACACTGAACATCAACCTGGAGTAAGCCGATGGCCATTGAACAAGATGCTGCAAATGACGGAAAAAAATCACTGATACTGGGCATTGCTGTTGTCACTATTGTTGGCGCAGGAGCTTACCTCGGGTGGGGATGGTTACACAGAGCAGAGCCAACACCGTCAAATTATAAATTGAACAGCGTGGCCAACAATGCCGCGCATAACAGTATTGAAACAGCGCAGTACCGGAAGTTACAAAGTGAAGCTAATAACATCGGTGGAAAAACGGCTGACAGCGGGGGAAACAGCTTTGTGGCGTCCTTACGCATGAGTGATGTCAAACCTGTCGCCCCAACACCGGCTCTACAACCTGTAAGCCTAAATACTACAACCGTAACCTCCTCTCAAGGGGACACAACCAACTCAGGTATAGCTGAGAACGAAAAAGCCGCTCTCAATAGTTACATGAAACTACTTAACGAGCGCTGGAAGCCTGGTGGCATACAATTGGCTAGTTCTTTTGGTCAGAGCCAACAAGGCAATGGGCAATCAGGCAGTACATCAGAGAATGCTTTTAGTGCATGGAGTAATGGGCTCCCAGGCAATGCGCCGGTGACTGTATCGAGCCAAACAGCAGCCAATAACGGGGTTCAAGACCTCATGGTTGTGCCACCGAATACACTTAGGCCGGGTGTAATAGACACTGCAATCGACTCTGACAACCTCAATTCAATCGTTAAGGCTCATATTCCTGCAGGCTTTTTAGCGGGAGCCAGCTTCACCGCTCGGGGTATACAACTGGCGGGTAACGGAGTGGTCATCCATCTCACTAGCATGACACTCAACGGTATTGAATATCAGGTCGATGCCTATGCGTTACAAGACGATACGTTGCAATCCTCCGTCGCCAGTGACGTCAACAACCGTTATATCTCCCGAATTATATTGCCCGCCGTTGCCACTGGTATTGGTGGATTGGGTGAATTGTATAAACAACAAAACACGCAAATCCTATCGACCAACGCTGGCACGATCAGCGGCGGGACCGGCTCGGTTAAAGGCTCAGCTGTAGCAGGTACCATCGTCGGTGGCATTGGCTCTCAAGCTGGCCAAGTGATGGCGAGTGATGCTGCCAAACTTCCCGTCCAACAGGTTCGTGTTTTCAAAAACCAAGTTGTGGCCATCCAATTTATGAAAGGTGTGTATGAGAGCGACCGTCTCAACAAAAACGCGGCCACCATACCCCAAGCAGGAGCACGCTAATGACAACATCTCATTTTGACCTAGAGACGCCCCCAGTTGATTTGCCCGAAAATGAACCAGAGGTAACTCAAACACCTATCGCCAGTAAGCCAACCCATTCCAAACTTATCACTTTACCTTTCGGCTTAAAGGTTGCCCCGTTACAAGCCGGGATGATGGGACTCGTCATCGTCGGAATTGTCGCTTTCGGTGTATTGCGTAATGCCCCCTCGAGTACCGGTGCGTCGCCACAGTTTGCGGCTCAAGAGCCCATAACCACACCGCCTATTGTGCCCGTTCCTTACTCACCACCGTCAACATCAGTGCAGAACACGACCATCGACGCACCTCCAACGAGGGAGCCTGTGGCCAGTACCCTGACAGAGCCTAGCCCGCAAATAGTTGAAGAGTTGCGGGTATACGGGGAAAACAACCGTGAAGGAATAAAAGCATTGGATCAACGTTTGCGCCTCCTGGAGCAGCAGGTTGCCTATTTGGCACAACGCCCAAGTCCTGCATCTGTATCCACCATGACCACAGCCTCTGCTGTTGCACCGAAAGCCTCCCACCGCACCGCGTCAAAAAACAGCGGATTACGGGGGGCCAGTATCAACAGTTTATATCCGGGATTAGCTTGGGTGACTTATCAGGGAAGTACCTGGGCACTGCAACCGGGTGACCGCATTGGTCATGCCACCGTGCAACGCATTGACACTCAAAATCGTGAGGTCATCACCACTGCCGGTGTTATCCGGTAAGGATACCTATGGACTTGGTCCAAATGCTGGCCAACGCCGTCAACAACGTTACGGCGGTTGGAATTCAGCTGATCATCGCGATGGGGGCAGTAGGTGGCTTAATCATGCTGGTCTTGCACTTTGGCAATATCGCCAGTCGTGCACGCAGAGGACAGGTACAAGACGGCCCTGGAAAAATCATGCTGATCATTCTGATATGCGGCTGCGTTATTGCACTGCATCAGGTGATGAATGCAACCTCACGACAAATGGCTTTGGGTGACGTCACTTTTGGTGCAATAGCCTATGTTTCCGAAGGCAAATACGGCCCTGCTGCGGTCGCCATTAATGCCGGTCTTACGCTTCTGCAGTGGATCGGTGTCATTTATGCGTATCAGGGTTTATTGCGCCTGAGACGCTCTACAAAAGACGGTCATACCGGTCTTAGCGCCGGTGATGACGTCGCTAGCGGCGCTAAACGAATAATTATTGGCACCCTGCTCGCAGTCAATCCACGGGTACTCGATGCCCTACAAAACACAATCAATTTTCATTGGTAAATACAGAGGTCATAATGAACGCTCGTCAAATCTTGAAAGACTTTCCACTTTTCATCTCAGTTAAAGCAGCCTTACTGGCAGAAACACTCCGCCGGCAATATGTTCGCATCGTTGCAGGTTTACTGGCAGGGTTCCTGACCCCTCTCGCCCATGCCGATGGAGATCTTGTCGATATGATTAAAGCCCCTTTGGACGGCATTTATTCCTTAAAAGAGCCTATCGTGAAAGCGTCAATGACCCTCGGCCTCATTTTAATAGCTGTTGCCATCGGCATGATGGCTTCCAAGAAAAATAACCCACAAATCAAGGGTTGGCACATCTTGATATTATTTGCAGCGGGAGGCTGTCTTATTGCGCTTGATCAGATTGCTAATCGTAGCCAGAAGCAGATGGGGCTGAACCCAGTATCTGTCGGTTAACGTAGATAGCCGGCCCTTGTGGCCGGCCTTACTTAACTCGAACGTCTCAATGAGGCTTCTTTCCGAAAGCCCCCAATCTTTGGAGTTCTAATGCTGGTCTTTTCCGTTTCCCGTCGTGTGACGGGCCTTTCCCGCACGCCTCAACAACAGAATACATTAGATGAAACAGCCCGTATGGCGGGACATAACTGTGAATTCTGTGGCTACGAGTCACCTAAAAATACCGTGATATTTCGTGACCAAAACCAACTAAATACACTCCGAGATAACCTTTGTGTCGCTGACCCACTGTGTCTAGCCTGGCAACAATTGGATACCGTGACGGCGGAAGCCGGGGTCATTGTCTATCTGCCAATTTTGCGACCGGAGGATATCAATCATCTACAACGGGCCATCGCTCAGGCACTTGAATCTGACAGTGAAGAATATCAGCAAGATGCCAAAGCTCTACTCAATTGGCTCACCTCTCACGACAAGCCAGTACGCAAATCATGGGGAACAACGCATCCTCAAGCATTCGGTGAAGCCTTGAAACGTCTCCCGGATGAAAAACGTGAATCCTTACTGTCCCGCTGTCGCCATCTGGCACTGGCGCTACATCCTGGTCGCCTCAAAGGACGACTGGCAACCACAGGGCTAGATGCCAATACAACCTGGTGGTCACTCCTATACCGTGATTATTGCTCCCGGAGCTGAACATGATTGTCGATAAAATCGAAGATGCTTTTGCTTATTTTTCTCGCTACACATTAGGGCGGGATTTTTCCCAGTATTGTGACCTACGCACAGTCATTGGGCTGACTCCCGACGACAAAATACGACACCCCTCATTGGCCGCGCCGTACATACATGTGACACACAACAATGATTACGCCAGCTGCTTTGAGGTTTTGGGCGCATTCAGAGAATTCAGTGAAGCCGAACCTCGTACTGTGGGCGACGTCCCCGATACTGATAGCTTTCTCAGGTTTGTTCTGAAACTCAGAGACTCCTTAACGGGCGATTTTAAAGCCTTGGGGCAAAAGTTATGTATTGTGTTCGAACGCGATCCTACGAGGGGAAAGGAAGAAATAACGCGGCTGGTTGAGCCTCAAAGACTGGCATACCGTAAGCTGGGGCTTGAACTGGACGATTTAGTGGATGAACAAATTGTCAAAATGTCGCCTTATGTTGCCCGAGAACGTGTTTGGTTGACGGTTTATACCGCAATTTCATCACTTCCTCCGGCAGAACGTAAGGAAGAAGTTCAACGCCAAGATAAACAGTTTAAAGATATGCCAGAAGCGCGTTTCGGCCAGAATCCGGTATTTGCCGAGTTCGAAGGCTTGAAAATGCGACATGATGCGTTTATCGACAAACTGGCAACTGATCTTAAAGATGGCAATGAAGGTGTAATGGTGCGCTTGCTCGACGCCCATGAAGCAGGTCACGTTCTCAGGGATGAAATCGAACGACTCAGCACAGATGAAAGTTGGCAGCCACTGTTACCAGGTGATCGTGTTATCCCTCATGGCAAGCTACGCGGTGACGATATTAGTGCTGCATTGGCACCTCATCTCAACTTTCAATATTGTGACACCGAAGTGAAAGCACACGGCAGCATGATCGAAGTGGACGGTTTGTACCATGGTCAATTAGCCATGACGCTTGCCCCGCAACGCCCTGAACCCTTTAGCCAGTTGTTTAAGAAGGTTCCGAGACAAATACCTTGGCGGTTAAGACTCGATCTAATGCCTGGTGGCGGGGATTTGCTCAATAGCAAACATAACCTGTTGTCCTTTGTCGCTTTTGTCCCTGGATTACGCGATATTTACCAGTCTGTCTCTTGGCTGCTGGAACAAAATAAGAAAGAGCCTGTGTGCATGATGAGCATTACAGCCAGTACTTGGGATGCGGATAAAAGCCGACTTAAACGCAACTTAACACTGCTGCAAAAGTCACTTCAATCGTGGGGCGTATCCAGTGTGACCAAAACCTTTGGTGACCCAATCCGTGCCTGGATCAACACACTACCGCTGGCATCAAGTTTTAGTGCTTCTACATTGATGTTCCCGCCGCTTTCGGAAGGTATCAAGTTAATGCCCCTGCAGCGTCCGGCCAGCCCATGGGGAAACGAAGGGAACTCTATTCATCAAACTGTGGACGGTAAACCGTATCCTATCCAGTTAGCCAGCTCGTTACAGGAAAAGCATACAGAGTTACTTGCGGGTTCTCCTGGCTCAGGAAAGTCGCTGTTAGCTAACAGCTTACATCTTGATGCCATTGCTAATGGAAACAGTGACCTTCCCTTTATGGCCTTTACCGATAAGGGGTTTACCGCACAAGGTTTCTATGACCTAATTTCCGACAGTCTTTCTCCTGATCAGAAAGACAAAATCATCAGTATTATCCTGCGTAACGATGCAGATCACTGCCGTAACCCGTTTGATATTCTTCTTGGCTTGAAATACCCCATCAGTACCGAGCGTGAATATATATTGGGAATGCTACTCAGTTTATGTATCGATCCAGAGAAAGGCATCGCCCCAGACTCTGCATCCTGTAGACAAATTCTGTCTCGCGCCGTGGACATGGTATATCGCAAAAATAGTGATGATGAACCAATTCGGTATGGTGCGACCCTTGTACCTGCTGTTGATACTGCATTGAAAAACAGTGGTTGCATTGCTGAACATGACGCTCAGTGGTGGGAAATGGCTACCTGGTATGAAGTGAGAGATTTACTCTTTGATCACGGGCATGTGTATGAGGCCTCGCTCGCTCAGGCACAGGCGGTACCCGAGTTAAATGACTTACAAGGGGCACTCAATAGCAAAGAATTACTAGTCGCTTTTGGCAAAGTCAATCGGCCTGGCTCTGATGAACTACTGCTCAGTTATGTTTCTCGTTGCCTGACACAAGCCCTCTTCGATTATCCACTGATTGCGGGGCGTACTCGCTTTACCGTCAGCCCCAATACACGAATTCGCATTGTCGATGTCAATAATGTGGCGGGCAAAAACACCCCGGAAGGGAAGATTCGTACCGGCATTATGTACCAGTTCGCTCGCCACCTTGCTGGCGCCAATGATTTCTACCTACCGCAATATCAGGATGAGTTGTACAGCAAATTGAATGAGCGTTACATTCCACTACATCGCAAGCGTATCGAGCAATTAGATCAAGAAGTAAAACTCATATTTATTGACGAGTTACACAACATTAAAGGCATCGATACACTGTGGGAGGCACTGCAAACAGAGGACCGCGAGCAACGTAAATTCGGTATTCGTACCGTGTTCGCCTCTCAGTATCTCGATGATTATCCAAAATCCATTCTGGAGTCAGCCAACTCACTCTATTTAATGCGCGTGAGAACCAAAGACTTCCCTGTGCTACAAGAAACATTCAATGTGCCGCGCACAACACTCCTTAAACTTTTGAACACCACGCGGGGACCGGCGGCAGATGGCAGCGGTGTCACTTTCCTTGCCGTATTCCAAACGACCAACGGTAACGTCGCTCAGTTACTGAAAAACACGGCGGGTCCACTGCGATTATGGGCGTTGAACTCAACACCGGCTAATCGAGCTTTGCGCAACTTTTTATATGACGCATTGGACGGCAAAACCGCACGTAGGCTGTTGGCGGATACGTTCCCCGGTGGATCTGCAGAGAAACATATTCAGATGATGAAAAAACGGGCCGGTAATGACGATGAAGACAGTGTCATTCGACAACTGGCCGACGAGTTAATTGCCAAGGCTGGCTATATTCAAGGCAACGCCGCATAGCACCAACACACTGCAACCAAGGATTCAAAACCATCGACATCGAGATGTGAACGGTGAAACGTATTATTAACGCTATCTTAAACTCGCAGTTTAGACACTTATTCCACCCCACAGATTTACTTCTCTTATTTCTATTCGTTTGCATCTTGTTTCTATCTGTCTTCATGACCCTTATGGTAAGGCGCTAATCATGCACACCCATCGTTATTTCTCTGGCCAATTCAGTCTATTGACCAGCTTGGTTCTATCCGCTTGCCTACCTGGATACGCCTTAGCCTATCCGGTAGAGGTTATGACGAGCATCCCGATACAAACACAAGTGGCTCCTGCCCTTGGGACCATCAACGGGACGTTGACTGAGATTGCCACCACTCAACATCAAGTTGGCGCGGCCATTAATCAAAATGGAGGAAAGGTGGCCACCCAAATTGAACAAGCGGCACAGGCTCAACGTGATCAGGATATTTTCGCGAGACAGGCTGAAAAACTTGAGCAGGCGCGTAGAACCTATACCATTCCCGATAGCATCTGTTCTGAATCCGGTTCTGGTGTAGCGGCTCAAGTACAAAGTGGCGCACGGGCCCATCAAGGAGCATTGGCCAGTGGTGGCGGGATTAGTAATAACACCATTCGACAAGGTGTAACCGCGCCAACACCACCACAGGAGCAAGCACAATTTCGCACTGCAGCTATACATGCTGATTACTGTGATGCTACGGATGTAGCGGCTTACGGTGGGACAGCGTTATGCAAAGCTATTTCAGAACGTCCGGGGGGAGATAAGCGATTAACCTCTTTACTTGATGGCGCAGGTAAAGATGGAAAAACCCCAGACCTCACTTTCAACCAGCAACAAACCGATGCTGCTATGGCATACGCTATTAATAGTGCGCCAGCTGCCGCAGGTAAGCAGTTAGGGAAAGGTGAAGTCAAAACAACTTCTGGTCAGCAATATATTGGGATTATGACCCAATACGAAGCGATTAACTCAGCAGCCCGTGAACCCATGCTGGCGATGATCGCCGCAAGTCAGCCTAACGAGGCTACAAAAGACGTGATTACAAAGGAAACATTACGTTCCCCGTCAGCTGCAGCCTATTTCAACCGTACTGCCTCAGAAGAAGCTAAAAGCACCGGCATTATGTCCGAACGAGAGTTTGAACAATTCGAAGCCGGTCGCCGCTATGCCAATACCGAATACCTAAATGACATTTCAAATATGGAAGGGGATCTCCTGTTGCGTGAAGCTATTCTTATTCAGTCCCAACAAAATTGGCTGTTATTAGGCATCAAGCGTGAAATGCAGAAAAATAACATCCTACAAGGTCAACAGTTGTCTCTCGCCGCCACGGAGAATTACCGTCCGCAATTGCAAGCCAAAATGCGTGAAGTTAACGCGGGAGTATCCAGAAATGACTAATAAAGCAGAAAAATCGCCTCAGTGGGGAAAACGTTTAAGCAAAGGTTTGTATTACTCGACTAACATAATTTTACCACTTTCAGAAGCACGCTACGCGGCGTCCAAAATAGGACCATCGCTGTTCAATAATTTCAAACGGCTCAAACATCTCTCGCCCTCTAACCAATTGGAATTAAGGCTAAAAGAACCCATCCTGAGCTTTGAGCAAGCAGTAGCCGCCAGTGGTCTGTCAGTCAATGGCTTACTACGCCGATTTAAGCGCCGAAAAATGGTATGCCTCATCTTAGCAGCAGTTCCGTCATTACTGGCTATAGGACTTCTTTTGGCAATTGCGGTTAGTAGCATCTACACACCTCTGGTACTGGTAAAAGGATTTGTACTAATACTGGTGTTGCTGTCACTGGCTGCAGTGCCATTTGTCCAGGCACTTATTTGTACCTGGCGATTATGGCAACTGAACCAGCAACGAACTTCGCCAGAAGAACGTGGTGGGTTTAACGACTTTTTGGTCGAGGTGTGCTGGTTCAAATCAACAATTTCATCATCACTGCAAGTAAAGAGTAAAAAACGATTGCTTGATATACGTAAATGCCCCCTAAAACACCGATGATCGACCTTCAGTTTTAGCCCTCAACCATCCCATGAGATTTTCCATCCTCACCTGTTAACCCAGGCGGGCACCTCTTTATATCTGCGAGTCAATACTATGAATGCCATACGAAAAATAATGGCTGGCGCATTGTTATATCTATTTACCGCCAGTGCCTGGGCCGATACAACGGTAAGTTTTAGCTCCATTGAACAGGCAGCTAAACGCAGTTCCGACTTATCACGTCAAATCCTGGTTATGATTTTCGGTGACGTTGTCACTAATCCTCTATCGACCGATTCCAGTATGATCGGTCAGATGTTCTTCGTTTTTAACGGTATCGTTATGGCTATTGCCGTTGTCTGGTTCCTGCTTGTCACACTCAAGCATCTGGTCAAAGCTGGCCAGAATGGACAGGTTTTTAACCAAGGCAGTTCAATGGTTGGGCCAGTGAGCACCGCAGCGGGTTTTCTGACTCTAGTCCCTACCGTTTCCGGTTGGTCAATTGCTCAACTCACCTTCTTGTGGGCCGCTTCGGTTATGGGTATTGGCAGCGCTAATCTGGTGACAGACCGCATCGTTGATTTAATGGAGGATGGCTATTCTCTGGTGGTGCAACCCGTAGCCCCCCAAACTATCGGGGCAGCACGGGCTATCTATGAAATGAACCTCTGTTTATACGGCATCAATAGTGAACTCAACACTATGTACCAACAATATGGCCAAGGTGGCACGCCATTGATGCGAATCAGTACCCTGCCAGATGGCTTTGAAATTGGGAACGGTAGTGCTCTATGCGGGTCAGCCCGCCTTCCGGAAAGTCTCATTGATCAAACGACAAGCTGGTTATTCCCGGTACCAATTAATACTGAAAGCATCATAAATGCACAACGTAGTGCAATGAACGAGATGCAAAATACTCTATCTCAGTCAGCATCTCAATTTGTTACATCTGTGGTAAATAAACAGATAAATGGTAGTGGCTCTCTACCCGATGCTGAAACTGATATACAAAAATCGGCGCGAGCTTATGAAGATAGAATAAATCAGGCATTAAATGCGCAGGGACAAGCAGATCAATTAGCATCTGTTTTGACGGCGCAATTGAAAAAAAATGGATGGCTCGCATTGGGTTCTTGGTATCAAACATTCGCTACAGCTAACAACAAAATTAATGAGGCAGTTCAACTAAAACCTGTAATTGCAGGTATGTCTGGAGTGGGTGATCTAGGGGCGGGTGATGTCTACACTAGCATCAAAACTGCGTATCAAGCCCAACTGCAGAACTCTAGCTACACCCCACCTCTTGGGACGCAGGGTACTAAAGACACTCAACAAGCGACCGATGCCTCAACATCTGACGCAGTATTTGTTGGTATCTTTAACGGTCCAATGTTGAGGCTGGCAAACTTTATTGCCACGTCTCAAATGGGAAATTTGACCGTTGGAAGTGATCAGATGAATCCTTTGTTGAAAATGAAAGCTGTAGGCGACTATACCTTGGGGGGAGCCGAAATTGTTTATACCGTATTTAGCGCAGCTAGAATAGCCGCTGAAACGGCCTCCGACAGTTTGATTATAAAAGTTGTTTCTTTAGGTCTTGGTAGTTTTGCTAAAAATGCGATTTTAGCAGCGGCTCCTGCAGTTTATTTCATATTACTTTTGTTACTTAGTGTCGGTTTTAGCCTGTCAATATACTTACCTTTTATACCTTTTATTTATTGGTTAGCATCTGCTGCTAACTGGATTGTCAGTGTATTGGTTGGTGCTACAGGAGGAACCCTTTGGGCAGCAACCCATATTGCAACTGAGAGAGAGGGGGGACACAGGTCTGCTTACGGTTACATCTTCCTTATCGATGTCATGATTAGACCTATGCTAATGGTGTTTGGCTTTGTTTTTGCAAGCATAGTTATTGTCGCATTAGGCACGTTACTTAACTTAATGTTCGGTGCCACAATAGCCAATGTACAGGCAAATTCATTTACCGGTTTGATTTCACTAGCAGGAATTTTATTGGTTTATGCAAGGATCTGCACTACGACGGTTACCCGAGTTTTTGCTCTGCAAGTTACCATGCCGGACTACATCATTTCTTGGTTAGGTGGGCGTGAAGCAGCTGGTATTCTTGGTGGAATCGCTGAATCAACTAAAAGCATATTTGCTGGATTTGGTCGTGGACTTGAGAGGACTCCAGGGTTAAAATCAATGAATAAAGGAAGTAGCGATAATTCCGATGGCATAAAATAGCTATGATAAGGAAAGATGAATGAAATCAATAAAAATGATCGGCACGATTCATATTCTTGCTGCTATTTTCACAATAGCTTCATTATTTACCATCTATTACTACTTTGATAGTCGTGGCCATTCAGGAATCACCTATTTTTCAGTTACAAGTTTAATTGCTATATCATTATGGACTGTCTTATATTTCTTAAGAAAATCCATTAGCAATGGAATAGCTACAATTGTTGCTAATAACACTAATTCCAACTTTTCTCCTGATAAAAACCTGACCTTTATTGATATCAACAATGGAAAGTATGTAGGTATCGACTCTAATAGTAAGGCAATGCTGATTGTATCTTTAAATAATAAAGAATTTGCTAATGGCTTTATAGCTGAATTTGATGAATGGAAAGGATATGAGTTAGAAGATTGCAACCTAACTTTGAAGTTCAATAATATCAAGCGCCCAACGTTCAGCATCAATAGCAACGCCAAGATTAAAGTCTTTTGCCATAAGTTAGACAACCTACTTTCTTCTACCTATCGTCCGTTAGTAACAAACTAACAGAATATCAAGTTAGCTAAATACAATATTTTAGTTTTAATGGAGCGCCTATCGGCGCTCTTTCTTTGCCCCCAATAAAACTCTCTCTGGTGTGAACCCACCTTGTTATCGCCCGTCGATGTGATCGTCTGGCTTTTCCCATGCCCGGAGCAACCATGTCCACAAGAGCTGTACACCCACAACAGGGCCAAGAATATGGTCTGATGTTTATCGCTATCGCATTGATGTTCATTTTCCTTATCTGGATATACCAACCCCCTATCATGTATGGATGCATCTGGCTTATTTACCAGCTTTGGTCTCTCTGCGATTTTCCACGCATACATATTTACGTAGCAGAACGCATCAATCTGTTGGCCTTGGCTGGCAACCAAGTAAACAATATGACCTGGGGGGAATTTATTGCTGTCATGAATCGCACTGCCGGTATCTTAATGGTGCCACTGTCTATCATTGTGGTTGGAAGTATGTTGGCAATTCGTAATCATCCTCGGAACCTAACCCGCAGGCATATTGATGTGTATACACTCCCCCACATCATGGCACAGTTCTCACCCAGTATTATTCCAGCACTCTGCTATGGCGATAAGAAGACGCAATTATTAAATTGCGATCCACCGGAACATCGTAGCGCCCAGTCTCCAGATGAATTTGCCATACAACATCAGTTAGTTATTGGTGAACGCCTTGACCGTACTCGAGCCCAAACAGTATTTGAGCAACAATTAGGCACACCACTTAAAGACTTCTCCAGCTTTAATGCTCACGAACGCGCACTGGTGGCAGTCTTTGGATTACAAGTATTTTTCAACGACCGCAAAGGTGCCCAAAAACTTTTGGATAGTCTGAATCGCTCTTGCCTCATCAAAAGCCGTCGTGATAAAGGCCAAAAAGGTTATCCCGTTCTACGCCTGGCAAATGATGCTTTCTACAAAGTGGCAAACTCCCCCGTTGCTGTACGCTGGCTGCGTCATTACAGCTCAACACGAACAGCACTCTCCGCACTCCATGACCGCGATTTACGTTTACCTGGTGCTAATTTTCGATGGCTAAAAGGCCTGGACAGAACACTCTGGTACGCATTGACGTCCTCCGGGCGCCCCAAGGTATTTATTGAAGGGGCAGGGGTTATTGCAGCAGCAAAATGGGAAACATTGATCGCTGAAATATCTGAAAAGTTCCGGGTAACCATTCCAGTACCTGCAACAAGAATGGATATAGCTATCGAGGGTTTACTTGCCGACTCACGCCGCATTGGCCTGGTCTTGGAAGAACGAGAAGCACAATCAGAATCCCGCGCCAAAGAACATGACAGTGAGGATGAGGATGAGGATGAGGATGACAGCGATATAGTCATATTGCGGTCCTCACCAATTAAATCAGAAAGCCCAAATTCAACAACTTCTATACCTAAAGATGACGAGCCAGCAGTTCAACCGACAAAATCCGCTCCTCGCGCACCGTTCCGACCTAAAAAACGCTAAATCCAAACACTAAGGCTACCTCATGACTCAGACCTATACTGCCACTTTGCAGGGTTCCACTCTGTCCGTTTATACCCATCAATCTGGTGCAAGTTGCCTTATAACACTGCTTCAACCTGGCTCGCGCTCCCGTTTTTACATTAAAGACAACGGGATATATCACGACAGCTTTGGTGTGAATTCCGCAATGATATATCAGGCGCCATCCACCAAAGAAGCTGAGCTATTTTTGCAAGCTATCAACAATGCTATCTACCATCGTTGTAAGGTCAGAAATATAGCGTGCTTAACGCTATTAGTTACGGCTCTCGTCTTGTGCATCACATATGGCTGGTATGTGTTTACAACGCTCGGCGAACATATGGCCCGAAATAATCCGACACCAGTGACACAACTTAGCACAAGTAACCCAACAGCGATTCAGCCAGCTCCCGTTGTCGCCCCACAACCCATTTCACCAATACAAGTCCCGGTAATACCTAAAACCATGCCAGCGCAGACAAACACCTCTACGACTGCAGCAACAGGCTACCAAAAAACGGCGCAGGTATTACGTAATGCGGCTGAAAGTGGCTTTTACACCATCGCCTTGTCATCTGGCCATCAGCGTACACTCTATGTATTTTCAGACCCGCTGTGCCATAACTGCCAAATCATTGAGCCAGCACTGGAGGCATTAGCCCAAAAATATAATGTCGAGGTTTTCCCAGTCACACTGGTGGGTAAGCAACAGACCATTGATCTGGTGAGCCCTATCCTCTGTCAAACGCCTCTGTCACGTAAGACCTTATGGAAAAAGCTATTCCAGGCAGATTCAGGTATGAATCCAAATGAAAATACATTCCCTCTCGCATCGTGCGAAACAGGTACCGAAGCCATTAGCCGTAATGACAGCGCATTTGATGCGTATAACCTACCTGGAACACCGTCACTGATAGCGGATGATGGCCGTTACATCCCTTTGACCTCATTAAAAAGTGACGATGCATTGGAAGCGTTTCTGAATACACCTCGCCCTCAATAATTCTGTTCTGTAATCCCGCTGTATATCCTTTCAAATATTCATCCGTCGTTGAGGTTTGTAAATGGCTCAATCAGTTGAAATCGAAGCCCGCCGAGTTCGGCGGTCGCTTGGCTATACCTTTATAAATGACGCCCTACTCTCCCCGTTTGGCGTCCAGTTCTTCCTGCTTGCTGGCTTGGTTATGGGCTGGATATTCCCCGCCAGTCTTCTGATCAGTGTTCCCGGACTTTTACTCCATGTCATGCTGTTCAGCGACCGTCCTTTTCGAATGCCCCTGCGCATGCCAACAGATGTGGGCGGAATAGACCTGACAACGGAGCGCGAAATGCCCAAGTACCGTAATGGTTTATGGGGATTTTTCCGCTATGTGGTACGGACCCGCAAATTTTTTCCAGCTGCAGGTGTTATGTGTCTGGGCTTTGCCAGAGGTAAAGCCCTCGCTCGCGAGCTCTGGCTAACATTGGATGATGCATTGCGCCATATGTTGTTATTGGCCACGACGGGGTCAGGTAAAACAGAAGCGCTGCTGTCTGTCTTCTTGAATGCCATCTGCTGGGGCCGAGGCATCTGTTATTCAGATGGTAAAGGGCAAAACTCGCTGGCTTTTGCTATGTGGTCGCTAGCTCGCCGGTTTGGTCGGGAAGATGATTTTTACGTACTTAACTTTATGACGGGAGGAATGGACAAGCTTTTACTGCTGCTACTCAATGACAAAAAACGCCAACCGTCCAACACGATCAATCTGTTTGGTACCGCCAACACCACTTTCATCATCCAATTAATGGAATCCATGCTTCCCCCTGCAGGGAGCGGTGATGCTGGCTGGCAGGACAAAGCCAAATCCATGAATGCTGCGTTGGTCTATGCGGTTTACTACAAATGTAAAAAAGAAAAACGGACCATATCTCAGACAGTTATCCAATCGTATTTACCTTTACGAAAATTGGCTGAGCTCTACCTGGAAGCCAAACGCGATGGCTGGCATAAAGAAGCCTATAACCCATTAGAAAACTATTTCAATACACTAGCCGGCTTTCGCATTGAGCTCATTAGCCAGCCCTCAACTTGGGAGCAAGGTGTCTATGATCAACACGGCTACTTAATTCAGCAATTCAACCGCATGCTCACCATGTTCAACGACTTGTACGGCCACATTTTCTCTACCGATGCCGGCGACATAAACATTGAGGACATACTGCACAACGACCGCATTCTGTGTACCACTATTCCAGCCTTGGAACTGTCAAAAGGTGAAGCGTCCAATATAGGTAAACTGTATATATCCGCGATTCGCATGACCATGGCCAGAGACTTGGGTTGTGAGCTCGAGGGAATGCTCAACGATGTGTTAATCGTTAAAAAATACAGCGGGAAATTTCCGTTTGCTATCGCGATGGATGAGTTAGGTGCCTATTTTGGTCCTGGTATGGATAACCTGGCCAGCCAGATGCGTAGCTTGGGATATATGCTGATTGTTTCTGCTCAGGATATTCAGCGGTTTATCGCAGAACATCGTGGTGAATACATGACGGTAAACGCTAACTTGCTCACCAAATGGTTTATGGCCCTGCAGGATGAGAAAGATACTTTTGAGTTGGCCAAGATTACTGGCGGGAAAGGATATTACGCCGAATTGGGGGCAGTTGAACAAGCGGGCGGCATCATTACACCCAACTATGAAGATGCCACAAACAACTACATTCGTGAAAAAGACCGGCTGGATCTCGGCGACCTGAAAGAGTTAAATCCTGGTGAAGGGATGATTTCTTTCAAAAGTGCCCTGGTCCCGAGTAGTGCTATCTATATCCCAGATGATGACAAGATGACATCAGCACTACCGATGCGAATAAACCGATTTATTGAAGTACAAACCCCAACAGAAGCCGAGCTATTTGCTCTAAATCCGACCTTATTGCGCAAACTCCCCCCATCCGCGCAAGAAATTGAAGACATATTACTACGCTTAGACGGCCCAGAAGACAGTACCCATCAAATCGGCATCATGGACCCAATTCTTAAACGTATTGTAGACCTTACCCTTGATCTGGATAACCGCGCTGATATCAGCTACAACCCAACCCAACGGGGTATATTGCTGTTTGAAGCAGCTAGAGAAGCTTTACATCAAAACAAACGCAAATGGCGTCATCAACCAACACCACCGAAAACTATCCGGGTCTCAAAAGAAGTAGCTGCCTCCTTAGCCGATGCTGACCTGCAAAATACCATATCAAACTGACCTGTTGGCCTTTCAATAATATCCCAATATTCCCTCGGCTCTACAAAACAAAGAACAGGGAACAAATACATCTCTAAAAGTGAGCACAGCAATGGAAGATCAATCATTCGTGGTCGTAGGTGCTGAACATCCAGTGGCAGGTACATTGTATCTGCAGATAATTCCCGACAGTGAAGTCGGTTACAGTGATATTTATCAACTAAGCGACTGGTTAGGGAATGCGGATGTACGCAGGTCTGACTGGCGTGAGCATGCTATAGGGAAACTTACATCATCAAATGCACACTCATCCCTGAAATGGTTTATCGAACGCATAGAGTGGTATCAGGACGAGGATGAAATTGCCTTGGGAACGTCTTGCCGTACATGCCTTGCTAAAAAATATGGATTGACGGTTATGGAACTCAAAAAATGGGCTGACGATGTTTTGCGCTGGAAAGATATTCCTGTTGAGACCAAATGGGATGATTCCTTATCATATCGTGAAGCTATCAAGGGCTTATAACAATGAAATCTCGCCATTTTATTCATTTTTCGCCGTTGATAATCCTGGCCACATTGACACTGTCTTGGCCTACTTTCGCGATGCCGGCGTTCACTGTTGGCTTCTCCCCTTCGCATTCTGCCAGAGTTGCCGTACTGGATGTAATTAATCAGACCAAGAATACCCTGAACATGGAGGCTTACTCTTTTACCGATAAAGGAATAGCGCAAGCTTTGGTGGCGGCCAAACAACGAGGGGTTAGCGTCAGGGTGGTAGCAGACAAGAAAAGTAACAGCGATAGCTATACCGCGGTGACATTCCTTGCCAATCAGGGCATTCCTATTCGCCTAAATGGTAATTACTCTATAATGCACAATAAGATAATTCTGGCCGACAGTAATACGCTCCAGACAGGGAGCTATAACTACTCGGTCAGTGCAGACAAGCGTAATGCTGAAAACGTTCTAGTCGTGCGGAACCAGCCGCAGTTGGTCGCGGTCTACGAACAGGAATTTGAACGGTTATGGCAAGAAAGCCAGCCGCTTTTACCTAAATACTGAGGCACATCGATGAGCGATAACAACCTGGATTATCAGCGAGGTTACACCGAAATGGTACGACTATGTGCCATGATGCTGATAGTTCAGCTAGACACCCGGGAGGGGCACAGGTTGCAAGCATTGAGCACGTCTCGTGCCGAGAGCCTGCGCGATGAGTGCGCTCGATTGCTCAACTTGTTTTCAATGCCAGTACAATTTGATAAAACGAAACACGATGAAGTATTTCAACGCTTGATAGCCATTTTTACCGAAGTTGCAGGTGACAACAGTAATGCCTGGTTATCATATCAGCCAGCGATGCAGCTGCTGCGCGGACACGTTAATTAATAACAAAAAAGCCGGCTCCAGTCTTTGGAGTCGGCTTTTTTGTTTCGTGCTTACGACAGTTTACTGAGGTCGATATCCACCCTGTGGTTTATGACCTTGCTCCAGTTCGTGCAACTTATCCGCACCTGATTTTGGCTGTAAAATCTCCGAATATGACGCCTGTCGGTCAACCTCATAACCCGCTAATATACGTTGCTGAGGATCACTAAGCGGTAGCGGTTTCTCGCCCCCCTCATTAAACCATCCTACCAATCCACATGCCTGATTGACAAAAGTACGGCTCCCCTCAAAGACCATCACTTCCCCTGATTTCTCTTCTGCAATCGTCATAGCACCCGCGATATGCTGGCCATCAGAGATAAATGGATTGGCTATTTCTATCCTCTCACCACGATCCTGTACTTGTACGATTCCATCATGCCGATACTGAATGACGCCGTCGCGATTAATTTGAGTATCATAGCCTTCCAAGTTGAATGGTCTGCAATCATCAGCTGCTGCACACCGGATACCATTCTCAGAAAGCGGTGGTGTTTTGTTAGCACGTTTAAGTCGATACGACCAGCCACGCAACTGTGCAATAGCCGCCTGGTCATGATTAAGGGCCTGTTGCTCTACCCAGGCGCGATAACTCAATCTACGATTTTCTGGGTTGGCATTGAAGACTTTTTTCTCTGCTTTAACCGCGATACGCAAGGCCGCTATAGCTTTCATTCGTTCAACTTCAATGATGTGATAAGTCAACTTACGGAGCAATGGATCACCGATGGCGATTCGCGCTCTGGCTTTCTGCCAGGCAAAACGTTTAGCCACATGTTGGTAACGTTGCTTGAGTGTCCCCCCCTCCAACTTAGGCTTTATCCATGCAGACTTATAAGCCTGATAGCGTGCTTTCAAATCCTCTCGCGCATCGGCTCTGGCCAGACGTCGGTCGATACGGGCAGTGTTATCCCGAGCATGTAGACGAGGCTCATAAATGAATTCTCGTTTATAGTTGGAATGAATGATGTTGTCATTATCATCGGTTAACATCACAATTTCCGGTGACGGCTCAAACTTACCCAGCGTCTCTTCAAGGCAATACAAGGTCAGGTCTGGATGCAGACTACTTGCTTTAATAGGAGGCAGACTTTCATCTTCGCGCGAATAAATTGCTAAGCCCTCCCCTTTGGGTTTTAACTCCAGACCTGCACGAATAAGCTCAGTATGAATAGCATTCCATGAAGGGTTATCCCCTGCCACAATCTCACCAATACGTTGACGACACTCCCCTGTCGCATAGCTAAACAGACTCTCTGAGTCAGCGTAGTACTCCAATTGCTTAGCTTTACGGGGGATAGATTTAAAGTCATTTTCACTGCGCACGACCTGGTGTGATCCATTCACTTTCCATGCCCCATTATCCGGGGTAAAACCATGCTTCATCTCCAGATGGCGACAAGCTTTATGCAATGTATCAACATCATTATAGAGATTAGCGGCTCGGTATGATTTAGGGTTAACGCGGTTCGCCGCAATATGGCAATGCACATTATCGGTATCTCTATGCACCGCAACGACGTACTGATGATCGGCCATACCGAGTTGCTTCAAACAGTATCGAGCACTATCAAAAATTTGTTCGTCAGTCGGTGTATCTTCTTCACGCCAGGATAAGATGCAGTGATAAACAGCATCCATACAACGCGTGTTTTGCATCGCAACAGCGTTCATTTCAGCCGACGCGGTTTCCAGGCTGAAACAATTGGTTTCGCAAACAACGTTTCCACTTTTAATTTGCTGAGTGCCATCATCAAACATGGCCAACACGGTTTGGTCTTCTACAGAAGCTTTCCGGTCGAGATAATCAATCAGGCGATCAAAGATAGCTGCCTTAGAGCGAGAAGGTCGGATATACGGATTATCAGGAGAGATAGGCATATCGGGTTTGACTTCATCGCGAAGAGTCAAATAACTCACCAGTTGAATGAAACTGGAACGGCCATCTCGCCGTTTTTCTGGAACAATTGGGATCATGCTTTATCTCGCTCTGCAGCTAAGCCATCAATACCCAGGTCTATACTGATAATCGCTTTTTTGATAGCCACAAGTACCTCAGAGTACTCTTTGCTAAATACCTCGCTGACATTGCCCCGCCCCTCATTAAACAGGTGTTTTTGCAACCCTCCAAGCCGACGAAGTTCCATTATCATTTCAGTATCGCACTTTGATTCAATACGGCGTCCCAGACCACTACGAAGCATATAGGCACCCACACTTAAACCTGATGCTTTTGCTTTTGTTGCAATGATTTCCTTTTCCTCTGGGTAACAGCGAATGCTGGGCAGCAGGGCTGTTCTGTTCCGGCTTTCGCTTTTACTCATGGTGATAATTTCCCTTACAGTCTCGTAGTCTCAGTCTAGCGGGTGTCGGGGCTCTGCCCTGACCAGGTCGTTTTGTAGGGCCGACTGCGGGCAGGCGGTGCTACAAAACATATCCTGTCCCGTATTTGAAACCGGATATTTGTATTTTGCCCTAAATGGCCTGAGAAGTCATTACACCATGGGAGAACTTTTTTCGGAGTTGTGCTGATTTGAAACGCCCGTATACTATTGTCGTACCTAAAATTTTTCGAATGGGGAAATATGGCATATGGCGGCAAAAAATCATTACAGTACTGAGCAGTTAGAATTAGCGAAAGTACAATTATCTGAATTACCTGATTTGAGAACAGAGCGTCTCACGGGTAAGGAAGTATTGGCAGGATTAAAAGAGCAAATTTTAATCTTGGCTACGCAAAAAGGGTATACAGCTAAAGATATAAAATCAGCATTGGAAAGTTGCGAAATTGTTGTCAGTGAAAGAGCTATTCAGGAAGCCATTAAATCTGTAGCAGTGACAAAAAAGAAAGCGGCTTCATTATCAAAAGTAAGAAGCATTAAAAAAGCAAAAGTAGAAAATACCGGAACAAATGTGGCAGCACAGAGTTGATAAATCTGTCGGTCATGGCTCTATGCCGTGAACGGCAGAAAAGGTAAATTTAATGCAATATAGATTCATGTCTCGAATCAATTAATATCCATCAGCGGCACTCAATGTGCTGCTGATGGATAAAGATTTTTCACCAATTGCAGACTGTCATTCCTGAAATCACACCACCGTCGCAATCAAATTGAATCATTTTAATGTCATATTTTGTCATCATCTGATAAACAAATTTTCTGAGAGTTTTTGATAATCCCATACGTTTCAAACGCAACACTGCGACTCTCCCGCCCCACAAATCAATAATAAATCCATATTCATATTCTAAAACCCAATTGGCATGTGGCGTAATCCGGCAACCGTACAGGCCAAGAACAGTATTATCATCAAATGTCATGTGTGCTGTAGAGCAAACCAGACAGCGTTTAACTTCCAGTTCTTTACTCATAATTGCTCCTATAGGCGGTGTGATCAGCACTGCCATAAAGTGAATTAGGCTTTAATTTTTTTCATTTCTTCGGCCAATTTCCAAAGAGCATTATTGAGTTTTATATCTCCCGTAATCCCATTTACAGCACGGGTTTTACTGCGCTTACCTTGCGCATTAATGCCATCTAGTCCACCCTTTATCATATTTTCCTGCACCCGCTGATAAGTCGTCCATAAATCAGTATTTTTATCCTGCCAACGGCGAGCATTTAAAATCTGGTCAGCGGTAATAGGTTGATGATCGTCTGAATATTTGTACTCTAATGCGGCCTCTGCATAAGCCTGTTGTTCTTCATTATTCAACATAATGGATTTCATTTCGTTTCGTGATTCAGTCACTTTATCGAACAGACCTAAAACCTCATAGGCACCTTCGATAACTTGTCCTGCCACATCACCTTTGTGCGGGACACGCACATCTCCGAACGTATCACCGCATACTAATCCGTTATTGCAGACGAACCGAAAAAGACCGGGGATCATTTGATAGCTGCTACTACCATCATGACTGTTAAGCAAAATAATTTCGGGAACTTCATCATTTTTGCTAAACCCATTTCGACGTAGACGCAGCATATGGCGAGTATGTCCGCGCTTGTTTTCATCACGAACACGAGTTTGACAGGCATAAAAAGGTTGAAAGCCCTCTTCACGCAGTTTCTCCAAAAGGGTGATCGTAGGTATGTAAGTATAGCGTTCGCTGCGCGATTCATGTTTTTCTTCCGAGAAAACACTTGGTACATATCTTTCTAGCTCACCATTAGTCAGTGGGCGTTCTTGACGGATAACAGTCGCATTACCAAAACCGGTATATAGACGTTGCATATTAATTCTCCTTTGAGTTTGTTTCTGGTGTCACTCTTTATCCGGCGTTGCCGGGCTCAGAGCGTCTTGTGCTGTGACAATAAGACCGGGATGGGGTATGAGCCGTAGGCGCAAGGGCGTTACCGCATGCCGCACGCGCAAGCGAACGACCGCAGGGAGGGAGTGCGAACGGGAGAGGATAACGGCGCAAGCGTACCCTTGTGACTCCGGCGCCCCAGCCTAGTGTCTGTCACGGCATAAGGCACTCTGTGCTCAGCCTGTGGACTGGAAGAGTGATGCAGATACTCTCAACCTGGCGCAGCCAGGTATCCTTGACGTTGCCACTATCAGTGGCAACAGTTGAAGCGGCGCGGGCTTTGCCCGCTGCAAGCGTGGAGTTTTCGGGGGGTACCGGCTCAATGCCGGTATCCTCCGATAGACGAACCAAAAAACCGCCCATAATGAAGGCGGTAGGCTCAATATTTTCGCTTATTTAATTTTCAACAACGTATTCATACTGCGTCTTCGCTCGGCCACAACTCCACACTCATGTTGCACTTATTCATTTTAATCATCAGATCGTGATAGCCCTCCACCAAAGTAGACATGATGAAAGGGGGCAAACTCAGAAATTCGACAAAATCATCCCCACCACAAGCCGCAGCGCAAGCATGATGTAATGCACCTCGGTCTGGCAAGTCAGCAGGACCGAGTCCAACGGCATAAGCAACAGTATGGCCCCCATTCTGCTCGTCTTTGTTTGCCATGACATACACCCCGTCATTCTTCACCAACAATAAACCACCATGATGTTTAATCTCTGCCAATACCGGTTTGATACTCTTTGCTGTAAATTTCAACATACTTTTTCCTCAATTTTGATATCACCTTAACCATGATGTTTTCTGCAAGCACATCCCCAGCCCCGCGCTATTAATACGACTTTAGATAGCGATCTTTGACGGCATCGATGAAACCGTTTTTTTCATCTGTGGCGATCCCCAACCATCCATAAAGCAGTTCGGCCAAAACATCCGCAGCCAATCCGTTGTGGGGGATATCATGAAACTTAATTAATTCCTCCCCGAACGGCTCCACGACTTCATATAGCCAAACACCCGCTAAATCATAATTTTCGGAGACATATTCAGCGACAGCCTCGACCCCTTTTGCTTGAGATATCAAGGCCGCAATCATGTCCATCTCACTGACTGCCGACCGCTCAAGCGCCTTAATAAAATCTTCGCGTCGATCCAATGCGCCCCGAACCAGATAAGTCGCACTCAAAACTGTTTGTTCATTCATTGCATCACTCCTGTTCGATGGAATACCGCCCCATCATTGGGGCGGTGCGTTTAATCAGGCATAAGCCCGTTTAAGTTCCAGCGTGCGGAGTAACTGGCCCAGTTCACTGATAAGCATTGCCGGTACTCTGACCGACTTTTTTTTGCTCTGGCATTTGGCAATGTGGCGTGCCCGCGCTTTGCTTGACAGACTGATCTCGTCTACAGCAATTGCAGGATGGTTTATGCGCTGCTGTTTCTTCGGGGTCTGCTTTACAAAACTGGCAGTTGGTGCAATGATACGAGCGTCAATTTTCATAGTTTTAACTCCAATAGATAATTGATAGCCGGTTAAACTTTCCTAGGGCTAAACCGGCAGAGAGAGCAGACGCAAGTCTGCTTTTTTCATTTCTGGTTTTGGCTTAACACCTCCTTTTCTATCCGTTCGATTATTTCTTCGTGGCTCAGAGTGACAACGTCACGAAACTCAAAATAACGATCTCCTACCTTGGCGTAGATACAAGCCACATTGCCGCAATACATTTCGGCCAGCTTGAACGATTCGTTTACCATGTTGCCGCGCCAGTCGAGCGGATACATCGTGCCAATCATATCCATGTAGCGTTCCAACGAAATTTCGGCTGGCTTGGTCATAGCCGTCTCTTCCCTTAACAACCAGTAAACTGCCTCAGTATTGCTATCCCAGCTAAAACGATCATTCGTGTTACACACTGTCTGATACATCGTATTTCTCCTTGGTTGATAAGAGCCAGCCAGCGGCTGGCTCTAGGGGGTTTAATGCTTTTTGAAACTGCTGAAAAAACCGAATAACCAATAATGGACAGCATCCCTAAAACAAAACGTCTCCCCATAATGGGCGTGGGCCTCTTCTGCCATTGCGACCTCCTGTATGGCGTTATCGAACGCACGACTTAGGGCCGATTTTTTTGCTATGCCGTTCTGAGTGCTCATAGTGGTTTCTTTTTCCTCATATCTTTCTGTAGATTCAGGAAGCGGCGGTCTTGACGTTTGTGTGTTCATCCTGGTTGCTCTCCTTCGGTGGTTGTCCATCTCTCTGTGAGTTCTATCGCGGCAAGGGCAAAGGAGCAACGACGACGGGAGGAACGCAAGGGCGCCGCTTGCGGCGTGCTATTTACCCTTGCGGGCATCCTGGCGGTGGTGCTACAAGCAGCCCTCCGCGAGAGGGCTTACCGAGTGATGGCGTTCCGAACTGCACAGACAGGATGAACACACCGCGACACGACGGTACGGCGGGGCGTCCTTAGTGGGAAGCGGCGCGGCCAGAGGCCGCTGCAAGCGAGGGCAATTGACGTTCAGGCATCGCGTACTATCCGACAGGACAGAGGCACGCATCGCGGGGCTCTGCGGAAGCTGGACTGCGCCCGATGGCGCGGGAGAGCTGGAGTGTAAGCGACGACCTGGGCGCTTGCGCACAGGGAGCCGAAGGGGCCCCCATCCCTGTTTGATGATGTGTACAGGAAGAACGAACAGGTAGAATGGCCACCATAGGAATAAGAAAAATAGTAGAGAGAAGCACTATATAATTAGAAGATGCTGACTTATTTCAACGCTGAATCATATCGATAGACGGCATAGTAAGGGATAAGGCCGTAGTGGCGAAGCCACAACAGCCTTTTGACTTAACAGCTTTTTCAGCTTCTACAAGCTCGAGTTAACCATTCGTTGTATGGTAAGGCTCATATCGATTAAGTCATCGCCGTAGATGAAAAATGGCTCTGTCTCTTCGTAATTGCAACTGGTACACATACGTATCACATAGCACGGGTATTTTTCCGGCCCCTCTTCCAGCCAACGTTTTGAGATCACTTGCTTGTCGTTGCGATAATCATAAAAATAGTTCTTACGCAGCCAGCGCTTGTATGAGTTGATATTCTTTATGTAGCTCAGTTGATCCTTTAGCCTATTCGCCATCTGTACTCCCCTCAAATTTCACTTTCACCCCTGCACAATTCTCCAGTTTATTCGAGAGCATAAGTGAATCAAGCCACTGTTCTACAACCGTTCTATTCCCCAATTCTTCGCGCATTTCTCTGACAATAGACCACATTGGGTTCCCCATGAAGAAGGGTTCGCACCGTAAATTGACAAACTGGCGGCCCCAAGCCTGTGCCATCTCGACCAAATCATCGTCATCTATTCCCTGCCGTTCCTGACGCTTGTACCACGCAGCCAGTTCACTCGGGGTAATAAAAGCCAGTTCAATTTCTGCCTGCGCGACCAGGCACTGATAGCGTCGCCTCTTTTGCTGTTTTTGTTTTGCCTGATTACGCTCTTTGCGCTCAAACTGCATAAGCCATTTACGATCACGGCGCTCTCGACATAATACGGCGTAAGCGGGGAACAACTTCTTAGGGGTGTCATCCGGTAGAGGTAACGGACAATATTGGCCACCACTTTCAATCAATCTATCCAGAGCTTGCATATAACGGTGCATTGGTTCACCCCCGCGTATTTGCGGGCAGTAATTACTGGCGACTAACCGGATATCGCGAGCCAGAATTTTCGTCCGGCCCTCATTCAGCATACGGAAAAATGCTTTGGCATACGGATATTCAGCCAGTCGTTGGCCCTGTATTCTTTTCCGTTCGACAATGGCCATTGCATGGATTGCCGCCTGCTGATATTCGTTCATGGATATTAATGCGCGATTATTCGGGATCATACGGCAATCCCTCCCATATGAAGTGCTTTAGCCAGTTCGGAGGCCTGTTGGAATCCGGCTTTATAATATTCAGATACACGGGCCAGCACACTATTCATAATAGTGGGGTCAAAGTATTCGGTAATACACACCCACGCCCTTGATTCACCGCCATCAAACGGCAGTGATATCGTCCAAAACTCGTTTTCCTCCCCCGCACTGCATACGTTGAGCACGATATCGCTCACGTCTGTGGGGCTGACACGCAGTGAAACAGGGTGTACACCGCCGAATTCACGCCCATATTCCACATCAATCAGCCATCCTGACGGTAAATTCAGATATTGTAAGACGGCACTGGATAGGCGCTGACGGTAATCCGTCCCCCTCTCCCAATATTGTTCCAGTTCAATAGGGCTTAAACCTTGCAAGGCAACCAGAGAGAAATTTTCGTGTTTTGTCATTGTTTGTCATTGCCGCCCTTACGGGCGGCATCTCCCTGTTAGGCTGCAATATCAATGTTATTAGAGGTTTCGGTCAGCGGTTGTGTTTGTTCGACCACATCTCGCTGGATACACGCTGGCATCCAACGAGTTCTACTGATCACCTCTTCTGCCAGTTCGGCGGCATCGCCTTTTTTCATTTTCTGGGAATCAGAAGCGGCTCCCGTCAATCCTGCATCAGTCAACGCATCTGAAATACCGTCTTTATTGATACGCCCAAAGAAGTTCTCTTTTGTCGGTTGCCACCAGTCACGCATATCAAAATTCAGTGAGGTTTCAACTGATTCCAACGTCTCACCGGCTTTATTATTTCGGCTCATTTGTTCCGTTACACCGTCCAATGTTCCGGCAACACAATATGCTAGCAAAGCAATCTGGCTGGCCTTATCCCAACCCATCAGCCATTCGTAGTCGTTTTCCCAGCCATCAGGTAAATTCGCAACCCAAGCTATATGCATATCTTCAAGAACCTGCATCGCCCGACTATTGGCAACGGTAGGTGCATTATTTTCTAACGCTGATTTGTTGTGATGCAGACTAAAGGCCAATGTCTTTAACTTGAAGCTGTCGCTCCGAAATACCGACTTCATACAATCATGAATGAAGATAGCCAGTGCAACATCAGGTTGCTGCGCCAAAGCGGCCTGAACAGCCATCGTTCTCTCTGAGGAAAGACTTTTAACCAGCACGGCTGATAGCAGCTTTGATTGCGGTTTTTGTGGTTGTTGAGTGGTCAACTCTTCGTTAGTTTCTTCGCTAGGTGGTACATCACACAGCAACATGACACCGCGCTGAATGACTAACTCCCCCTCATTCAAATACGCCACAATGCCAGACTGTGCGCGTACATCATTCGACCATGCGCGAATGTCTGCCGTTACGGTAATGGCGTCTAACTCTGCCTTACATGCATCGCTTTCAGCATTTTTTTCAAGATCATCCTCTTCACTCGCCATATGCTCGATGTCATAAGCATCGAGAAGCTGTTCCAGAATTGCCATCCGCGCTGACTCTTCATCAGTAAAAATCGGCGTGGGCTTGCGTAATAAGCTGTATAACTCGGCATCTTCACCCGTACTGTAAACGCGATGCATACGACCCTCAGCCCACTTCCAACCCTCTTCTCTGGAAATAATGGTAGCGATTTCAGCCAGTTTTTCGCGAGTTAAGCGCTCAAGCAAAACAGGATCTGAAATAAAACCCTCTTCGGTAAACAGGTCATAGCGGAATGCGCCTCCCGCCTGTTCGTAGGCATCGCGACCGACAAATGCCAACTGCCCATTATTTTCAGCGGAAATCTCCCCCCTCAAAACCTCGCTCCGCAAATATTCTGGTTGTTTGTAATAGCCATAAGCATTACTCCAAACCGTAGACTGACGCTCATGATCCTCACTGGCGGATAACGCTTGTAGCTGGTCAAGATTGATTTCATCTTTAGCCAGCGCCGCCAATAGCATGGGAGCCATTGATGCTAAACGCAGACATTTTTGAACATGCTTAGTGCTGTAGCCCAGCAAGCTACCAATTTGTACAGGAGTTCTGCCCTCAGAAGCCATGTCACGAAACGCGGTCACTTGGTCTGCCGGATGCATATCTTCACGCTTACCGTTTTCCGTATAAGAGATCAGCCGCGCCATATTTTTATCAAAGACTTTGACGTCAATCGGATAATCAGCGGTAACAAGTCCCGCTGGAGTAGAACGGTTCTCACTCAATAGCAGTTCAAATGCCAAATGCCGGCGTTCTCCACCCGCTACGCCATAGTTTCCCTCATCGGTCAGAAAAACGATGAGATTTTGCAACAGCCCAACGCTTTCAATACTTGCGGCCAGCCCTGCAATCGATGCTGGAGTCGACTTTTTCTTACGGGCATTCAGTTCGGTAGATACCAACCGGTGAAGTGGGACGGTAATTGTTGGGGTATTCGCTAGCGCTTCATTCACCTTAGCTGCAACCTTGCTGTTTTTCGGGGTTGCTTTCACTTTGGCTGTTGCTTTAGTATCAATATTAGACATGTGATAACTCCTGTAAGTTATTGCTTGTTAAGGCTGTGTATGAAGCTCGAACTCCATACACAACCGGATAAGCAGGGGAAACCCTGCTTTTTTATTACGTGTAGCTTATGCACCAATGGATCATGCAAAGTTCATCACTGGCGGCGACCGGCCAACAGTCGACCAACCAAACCGAGTAATAATCAGCGCCGCAATTGACGGTCAGACGTACCGCATCAGCAGGTAGCGCTGGCGCTTCGATTGTTCCCGTGCTGCGCCCCCCCACCACAGAGATAACATGCTGATAAACATCCCAAAACATTGCATCAGTCAAACCATATCTTTCGGTAGGCTCTTGAAGCGGCGGGTTTGACGTTGATGTTGTTTGTGTGTGCATTCTGCTTCTCCCCTTTCGGTGGTTTTCATATCTCTCGGTGAGTATCTTTCGCGGCAATGGGCGTAGGAGCGACAGACCAGGGCAGAAAACAAGGGGCCGCTTGCGGCGTTTACCCTACCTTGTTTTTTGAACGGGGATGGTGCTACACACAGCCCACCGCCAAAGATGCTGGCCGTGAGATAACACACCGAACAAGCAAACAGAATGCACACACCGCGACACGACGAAACGGCGTGGCGTCCTTGCAGCCCCGGAGGGGTTATCGCCGGGGCGGTGATGGCGCTGGCAATAGCCAGCTGCGGGGTGGAATTTGACGTTATCCATCAGACACTAGCCGAATGGCCCGAAACCTGTAGGGGTTCGGCGGAGACTGCCGGGGCGTAGCCACTGCTTGGCGGAGTGTGGCTCGACTGTTGAACGGCGTCAGCCGGTCAGCAGCCGGAGGGGGCAAGCAAGGTCTTTGGACCTACTTTCACCAGGAAAAACACAAAATTAATCAGGACTTATTCAATAAATAACAATCAGATATAACATTTAAGTTTTTTGTTTCCATTGATAGTCTGCAGATCACTGTGTCGCTTTAAACTATCTAAAATAGGCTCACAATCAGTACGCGAAGCGCCGTAGGCGCATTAGGGCAGGCGAAGCCTGCCAGGGGTTTTGCGCAGCATTTGGCAGGGACTCCCCCCTGCCTGGTTCTTTATGCATCCGGGAGTTTTCCACTACCACCCTGAATGATAAAATGATTACAAATGTAAACTGATGCCTGCCACGTTAAATATTCACACATTGAATCGACAATCTGCGCGGTAGTGACGGGGGAAAGTTCATTGGCCTTTCTCCGCTCATTGATTAGGGTTTTATACTGTCTGAGGATGTCACGGCTTTCTGGTTTGAGTTGCATGATATGTCCTTAGCGGCAAGGTTCTTCCTGCCGCTTTAAAGTGTCAGGATGTGAAAACAAAACCACTATAAAAAGTCAGGCCGCTGGTAAACAGATCCTGCGCGTATGCTTCAAAGTCGATATAATGCCGAAGACAGTCTGGAACTTCACTGAGTAGACCAGATTCCTCCGCGTATTCGCGGGCGTAGTCTTCCTCACTTCCCGCCTCCCCAATATATGCATCCTGAAAACTATCGAAATCACACGCTCCTGAGTATTCAGCCCAAGCCACAAATGCCTCGCTCCGCCCTTCTTCCCCCGCTTGTTTGAACGCTTCAATAAATGTCCAGTCAACATGGGATTCAGAAGCGTGCTTTGACGGTATTCCTTCCCAATCCTGAAACATCAACTCTGGATCAGATTCGTCGCAGTGGATCTTGCTGCAAGCGGCGTAAAAATCCTCTTCACTGTCAAAATTAGTCAGATCCAACCACTGGCCAGCAATGCTGCCACAGTTGTATTTATGGTACGTGCCGACATAGACAGCAGGTGAAGTCGTGCTCATGTAAATTCCTCCGCAGGTTGTGGGATAACAACACCGGCTTACGCCGTGCCGACACGACAGACGGGCGCAAAGTGGAGGATGCAGGGGCGCTACCGGAAGCCGCAGCGCAAGCGAAGGAAGGAAGAGGACTGGACGGCCAGCGAGTGAATATTGAACGAGCGGGCAACGGGAAGAACACTGAGTGGATGAGTGCGAACGGGTGAGGATAGCGGCGAAGCGAACCCTTGCAGCCGTAGCGGCCCGTCTAAAGTGAAGGCACGGCGTTAGCCGTCACAATGTCAATATTGCAGAAGAAATAGATTTAATAACCGCCACTGCCTGCAGTGGCCAAGCTACCGTCCCTTTGCACATAGCAAAGGGAACGAAAGCGGACGCTCTCGATGGCGTCCGTTTTCGTAGTTAACCGGGCAGGACGAGGCTTAAATCGAGAAAAGAGCGCCCCATAGGGACGCTCATCAGTTTTAGCCACCAAAATGGGGGAGGTTATCTATAATATATTCCGGTCCAATTTCGCGGGAATACTCATATCCATCATCCCCCATAAACTCTTCAAACTCGATATTATCATTCGCTCCATCAAGCAAATCCCCCTTGCTATATTCGCCATACCCACAGAACCCACATCCTGATTCACTGAAATAGTGCATAACATCACAGTCAAATTGACGACTCAACGCACTTAACACATCATTTGACGGGGGTCCCCAAGGAGTATCAAAATCTAACGTTAATGCACAGGCTTCCCCAAAGACATCAAGGCTACAAGCTGTTGGCCATTTAACCTCGTACAGACTGAGATATAGGCTACAACTGCTACTGATATTCGCCAGAAGTCGGCCATTAAAGCCATTGACCTCATTCGCGAGCCGGGTAGGCAACAACGTCCGCATATCAAACGGCTGTCCATTATCGATAAATAAAGGGAGATCCCAATATTCTGAATACGATGGCAATATCCCTGATACTTTACAATTAAACCAGTCGTAACCCTTTTCTTTAAACAATGACTCAATAGTCTCCTGAGCCGCATCGGGTAAGGTTTCCCATGTCTTATCCCCTATCCCGCTTTGTCCATATAGCCGGTCAATATATGTGCAAGCTGTGTCATCCAGTTCTACGTTATTCAATAGCAACGTGACCCACTCGGTAAACGCCAAATTTTCTGGCGAGATCACACCTCGCCCCGTAGAGGTAAGATCCAGGTATGGCGTATATTCCGAGCCATCCACAGTCTGCAGCAGACCAGCGCATCCTGCGACAAATAGGCGAATACTCTGTTTGATGGCCATTTCATACTTATGCGGCATTTCACCCAGCGCAAAAGCTTCAACGGCATCGAGTTGCTCTTTACTGCCGGTCACAATTAATCGGTTCGCGCACCAATTTGGCATGTTACATACTCCCATCTAAAGGTTATCGGATAACGGCTTGCGCCGTAGCCACAACACAGACGGGCGAAAAGTGGAGCAGGCAGGGGCCGGACCGGAGGCCGCATGCGCAAGCGAACGACCGCAGGGAGGGAGTGCGAACGGGTGAGGATACGGGCATAGCGAACCCTTGCTGGCGCAGCGGCCCGGCTACGTTCGGGCTACGGCGTAAGCCCCAAAAGACACAGAATCTATTTAAATCCCCCGCCCATAGGGCGGAATGCCTGACTACAAACGAGGATAGTGTCGATATTGTCACCTCGGACATGGCCGGTTCGAGGCCGGTCATGTTCGTAGCCTGGAAAATCAGTACTCACATTCCTGGATAAAGGAAACAGGCCCGCTCTAGGCAGGCCAGCCAACAGATTAACGACACGCCAGCTGCTGTTCGCAGTCCAGGGCATATCCATCTTCATTAAAACGCGCAGGCCAATCATGCATGTTATGTAACTGACACAAACTCAGTTCCCCTGGACGATATAAAAGATGTCGGCACCAGGCACAGCAATCATCGTCAGATATCGAGCGGGTAAACGGGGTACTTTCCAATGACAAAACGTAAACGGGGGCTTGCTGGACGTGAAGAGGGATAAAATTGCTCATAACATTCGCTCCGGGTTATCAGACTAAGGGAACGGCCTACGCCGTGCCCCTAAACCAAGACGGGCAAATAACGGAGCCTGCAAGGGCAGAACTGTAAGCCGCACGCGTAAGCGAACGACCGCAGGGAGGGAGTGCGAACGGGTAAAGGGCTGGCGTAGCATTCCCTTGTGGGAACCGTGGCCCGGATTAGTGTAAGGGCACGGCGTGAGGGGAATTTTCGGTGATCGGGCAGAATATCGTCCATGGGGGACCCGACAAGGTCGGGTATCCTTTATGTGGCCAGTTTCTGGCCACCAAAGAACGACGTTTTTATTCCAAACGTCATACGTTTTCATCAATAAAGGCAGAAACAGGTAGTCCAAAGCGCTTTGAAAGAGCTTTCATGTGCTCCAGAGTCAGCTTACGCTCTCCTTTCAAGATCATACTGACCAAAGAACGGGCACCAATTTCCTCTTTGAAGCTACTTTGATTTAGCCCGTGCTGATCCATTATCACGCGTAGCATCGCCAACTCTTGCGGTAATGCAGCTATACGCGCGTTGAACGCCTCGAATTCGGGGGCAGCATTTTCATAATCAGCAATTTTTTTAGC
Source organism: Yersinia sp. 2466 StPb PI (assembly GCF_041538325.1). NCBI lineage: Bacteria > Pseudomonadati > Pseudomonadota > Gammaproteobacteria > Enterobacterales > Yersiniaceae > Yersinia > Yersinia sp. 2466 StPb PI. Next base: position 163,941 of record NZ_JAULSL010000002.1, read on the forward strand.
CAACAGGTCGATCAGCGGGTTCTCGTCGTCAGTATCGATTAGGCGTTCTACCATCTCAAGAGCCTGCTCGTAGTCTTCACGGCTATGGCTCCCTCCCAACAAGGGCACGGCATTTATTAATGCGGCCGTCGCATTTAAAGCAACCTCATAACTGTTTGTTGTCATCATTCTGGAGTTCTCCGGTAGTAATCGGTGAGCCTGTCATATTCTTTGTGAGTCACAATGTGCTTAATAAACACGTTCTGAGTTTCAAACTTTATATAGGCGATTATTCGTAAATTGTTCCCACCGATATCTATCACCCACCATTTTTGTCTGTATTTGAATCTGTCCAAACTTCGAAAACGCGCTTTAAGATGATCAGGCGTTAAAAACCGCTCGGTATGCAGCACTTTATAAATATCATCTAGCGCCGCAGCATCATTCGGAAATAACTTCCCCGCCTCATCAAACGGTTTCTTTGAAATAACCCGCATAAATCCCTCTATCTGTTAGGCGTGAGATTATTATACTCGCCTCCGCCAGCGTTCACAATACGTGAACATAAATATGTTCACAAAAAGTGACCTAACCAAATCAGCTTACAATTCCTGGTTAGCTTGGCGGATATCTATTACTTTGGCGGTTTATCGACGCTATAGAACTACGGGCTATGCCCCGTCGGTTTGTAGCAGCAACCGGAGTTGTGGCAGGAGATCATCAGGTTGGCCATTAGCCAGTTGGGGAAGCATAACCAGCAAGGTCAGTGCCTGAATAGCCAATATAACCCGCCGTGGAAGCTTGTAGGCTCCTTGTTCATAGCTCTTATAGGTCCGAATAGTGACCCCTAACTTTTCCGCAACCTGTACCTGAGTCCACTTTAGAACTGAGCGCCACTGTTTTAACCCTAACGATGGCATCGCTACCTGATAAGTCGGTATGACCCCGAGCTCTTGTTTAGTGCACCCCGTCAGAGTTCGCAAACGATTTATTGCCTGATCGAAAGGCAATCTGGCCAACTCTGATAACATGGTTTGAAGTGATAAAATTTGCACACCTAGCTCAACCACTAATGGTGGCGTATACTGTTCATAAGTGCGATAGGTTCGCAGGGTTACGCCAAGTTGCTCCGCAGCATCCTCCTGCCGCCACCGACTTCCGATGCGAATTGACCTAACCTCATCTCGCGTCCAAAATTGTCCAGAGCGCCATAATCGCAAGTCGTAGCCAGTCATTTAATACGGCTCCTGTGCCCCATGAATTTTAAGCAATTTTTGCACCTTTTTAGTAATGAAAAGGGAAATTTTTGCTTATTTTTCTACAATTCAAATGAGCTTATCCATCTTTTTACGAATATTTTCCAGTCCATCTGAGTTGGGTTCATCTTCCTTATGGACTGCGGCCTCATTAGGGGCAATGTCGACCGCCCCTAATGAGGCGATCACGTCGCGAATATCCGCCTGGCTGGGTTTCCATCCGGTAGTTTGAGTCAGCAAGTTGACCAGTTGATCAGCCGTCAACTGGCCATTAAACAGGGTGGCCAATAGCACCGGCAACCGAGGGTCGAGCTGATGCAGTGCTGCTGTCGTAATAACGGCATTACGCAAGAAATCCCCCCTTACCCGCTGTGATATGGACTCAACGACGTCCAACGCATGGCGATCAGCTTCACTATCCAGTTGCAGATAGCAGGTAAATTTCCGGCGGTTATCACTGCTTTTCTCGCTCACGTTCTGTTACCCCTTTAGCTTAAACAACGCCATTTCATTGACCAAGGCACATTGCGGATTGGAAACTAGCGTTATCCGTTCTGCAGGTAATTTCCAGGCATTTCGTATCGCTGATTCTATCAGTGGGGCGCCCCCACCGACCAGCCATACCCGGTTGACATGACGGAATCGGGCTAATTCATTCACAACACGGTCACCCAAGCGACTGATCGCTGTCTCAATCGTATCAATCACATTATCAACCCGCGAGCCGTCATTGATAACCTGAGATAAAAACTCCCTGTCGTGACGACGCTGGATAACTGTATCGGCTACGAATGCACTGGTATCACTCTCCGCGATACGTAATGCCGTTAAGGTAGCCTGCGTCACCAGTGAAACACCAATCATCGGGTTGCCATGGATTGCCGTTACGTCATCGAACTGGCCAACAATCACCCCTGCATCGAGCGTCGTACCGCCTAAATCAATGACAAGTGAGGTTTCAAGCGGCCCGACATTCTCACGGGCCAATGCAGAGAAAACAGCGGGTAATGATTCCGGCATCACTTCAACTGCCGAAATATCAAAGCATTGACCTTTATTCAGCACTACCGGCCGTAAAAGATTCTCAATTTTACGTTGAATATTCACCGTGTTTTTCTGGCAGTCCTCGGTATAAAACTCACAGATAGGCAATGTTACTGTCAATTTAACCGCCTGGAGTTCCAAGCCGCTGTTGAGCAAAGCATGATGCACCGCCAACAAGTTAGTATCACTGTACTGATATTCAATATTAGTTGTGCTGATTGCCTGGTGACTGACGTCATCAAATGTGTATTTCACACCATCAATTTGATAGTTGAACGTGCGTCGGCTTCCCATGCCTTCGATTTTCCAACCGGGGCGAAAAGAATTGGGGGAGAGGAAAGTGTTGAGGTTGTCATTATCAAACCAGGCCAGCTTTACATTAGTGGAGCCGTCGTCACAGCAAATATGTTTCATTTCAGTGCCCTTTTAAGTTACTCAATTTGAGTCTAATTATAGATGAGTGATGTTGGAAATCAATGTTAATTACTCAATGTGCGTCAATTAATATACTCAAATAGAGTTTGATTGTATTATTGGTAGCGAAAAATCGCTTTCAATGCTACTCAGAATGAGTAACATTAATTATGCGTGCCCAGTATCCCCCTTGCCCTGATACCGTCTTGAACAAGGGGGAAAGGGCTAAATGCATGCCCTTATTCTGGCCATACGACTATTTATGGCATTCACTGACAACCGCCAGAAGTGCATTCGCCGTTGGCAACCCCTCAACATTTTTAATAATGAGTGATAACTCTGCGGCTAATTGACTGGCCATTATCGCGACGTGTTGTGTTGATTTTTTATTGTTGATGTAAAGCAGCAGTGAGCAAGCGGCATCAGGATGCGCACCCTTAACATCAATCTCAATGCCCGTTTCTGCCTGGAAATGATTCATCGCGCGAACAAGAACACGTTCTTCCCACAGACCAAAATCGGTGTACAGCCCCTGCCGATGCAACAATGATCCCAGATGAAACAAATCAGCGATAAGATCACTGAATACCGACTCAACATCGATTTCATCGCATTGACTGTTATCCATAAAATTCAATAAAGCCCGGGCCGCTAACGTACTGCGGGCCAGGTTATCTTCTTCATCCGTTCTGTACGGGGTGCTCCCCGCTTCGGGCCCAATCAGGGCGACCAATGCATCTCTCAGTGTTGTCGTCATAAAACCCTCTCGTTTCGACTTTCTTCTGGTGTATACCCCTTTTGGCTTTTGCCGGCACGGGGTGTCTGGCGCTGTGACATTAAGACCGAGACGGGGTATAAGCAGGCAGTGCAAGGGCGGCGTAGCCGGCGCCAGCGAACCCTTGCGCTGACTGCGCCCCGGCATAGCGTCTGTCACGGCGAAAGACTCACAGCGCTATTGCCAGAGTAAAGGGGATCACCAGAAAGGCCGGGCTTTAGCCTGGCTTTCCCAGACGCTGGCACATCAGTGCCAGCAGTTAGAGCGGCACGAGCGAAGCGGGGGGTATATTGGTCAGTGCCGGCTCAACGCCGGTTCTGGCCAATAAAGGCAAATGGGCAGATTTGGGATGAAAAAAACCGCTCAGATGGAGCGGTTTCTATTTGGCAGGATCAGGCGTGTGAGATACGCCGTCCCAACATCTCCATGATAGGACGCATTGGGGGTCGCTTATGTTTTTGAAGCGCTTCTCGTGCTTCCCAACGGTCATGAGCGGCTTGGAGGTTCAACCAAAATTCGGGCGTCGTCTCAAACAACTCAGAAAACAGCGTCGCTTCCTCTACAGTCAGACGACGACGGCCTTTGCACAAACGGTTAACCGTTGCGCGAGTCACGCCCATAATATCGGCCAGTTCTTCCTGCCCAATGGCTAATGGGGTTAAAAATTCTTCCTGCAAAATTTCGCCTACCGTAGTAGGTTCGCGAGTAGTGGTATCAAGCATAAATCCCCCTGCTAGGTGTCTTGATGAGGATCGAGGTAGATGCTTTCAGCATATCCGTCGTTCCATTGAAACATTAACCGCCATTGAATATTGACTCTCATACTTGACCAGCCATCAAACTGACCTGAGAGACGCTTGTAGTAATTACTGGTTGGAATAAACAAATCTCGCTCATTATGTGCGGCGGCCAACATATCGAGCTTCTTCGCTAACTGGCGCTCTATTGTTGCCGGTATCGCGCGATCTCGTTTACTTTCCATGTAGAACAGTTCTAGGTTTTTATCCCGAAAAGACTTAATCATTGTCTGTTCCGTCATTCCATTCCGTACATGTATTGTATCATTAAAAGTTACACATTGTAAAATATAAAGTTACCATTGTCAGTTACTCTAAATCAAAGTGATATATGACTTCTATATATCACTTTGTATTTAAAGTATTAAGCGGCTTGTAGGCGGGAGAATATCGTCATCATCCGCTCAACGGCTTCAGCGTGTTTTAACTTCTCTTCCCACCCTCCCAGATACCAAAAAGGTGTATGGAAAGTTCTATTCACTGTCAGTGTGAGTGAATTACCGGTAATAACTTGGGCAGGGATACCCAACAACGATAATTGGATGTAACACATATCAGCAACCATGCCATCAATGTCTGTGCAAACCACAAAAATTTGCTCTTGGGGGTTATACCCGTTTTCACGCATATACATCGCTGCTGCAATAGCCATCCCTCCTGCCCCACAGGCGGGTTCATTGTAAGTTATAAAGGGACGTTTGTTTAAGTTTTGTACTGCGTCAGACATCGTTAATGCTCCCATCATTTCCGATAATGAATAAGGGGTAAAGAATTGACCTAAACTGGACGCACTCAACTCTAATTCCATATAGAGACTCCCCAGAAAGTCACTCGGCTCTGCGTCCAAAGCACCAATAACACACCCTAGCAATTGAGATAACTGACTCATATTCTCTTTGCCTAAGCGTCTTTCAATTACAAAATATTCTTGCTCTAACTCATCTGACTTTAAAAAAGCATTTTGAATAGCAATAGCAGCTGCATGAACAAAATCACGAAACACATCAAAACGGTGATGATGTGGTGCCAAGTGTTTGAAAATCGATACAAACTCCTTGCGATACTGAGCAGCTGACACGCCAGGGCGCCGGTTCGAGGGATCAAACAGGTTTTGGAGTGGTGAACGTGAGAACAGGTGGCCTAAATTTAATGAGTTGCCCAGTATTTCGGCGTTATGAATCTTCATCTGGTGTATTCCCCTTTGCTGTTAATCGCGAGTTTTCTGTTTCTCGCGCCGTAAAGCGTCAGGGCCTCTGTCAGATAAGCGTGATTGCAAGTGCGTCTGCAAAGCCGCAGCGCAACGACCGAAGGGAGTGAGAACGGATGTAGTAGACGGCGATAGCGCACACTTGTTGTCATGCCTGGCGGTGGAACTGTTTAGCGGGGCGGGAGAATAAGAAAATGCGTAAACGGAGAATTGCAGGAATAGCCGGAAGTTAATTTGTTCTGAAATTATTATGTTAGGTCTAAGACCTGATGTGACGTAGTTCTCTTGCTTGCTATTGAGATAGTTCTGGTTATTATCACTGTATGTATACACAGTAATAATGAGCCACACAATGAAAATTCAATTCCTATCCTCAGCGGGCATCGATTTACCAACTTCAACTATTCCATTATTTGCCGATCACTGTGTGGCCGGATATCCCTCTCCAGCCCAAAACTATATTGAGCAATCATTAGATCTAAACTGGGTCAGTTTGGATATCGGAAATTATTGAACTATAAGGGCTTCCTCGGCATGTCAACGCCGGTGTTTACGGTTTCTTGTCTGCTCTTCAGTAAAAATAAAGGGGAGAGACTGCGGTACTATAAACAGCCATTATGAATCGTTATCGATTCGGGCCCTAATGAAAGACGCGCGTGAGGTTCCTGTTCGTTAAACGAATACGTATATCCTATACAATAGCCAGATATACCTCACGGGGTCTAACCCTTTATCATCAACAAGTTGCAGGTAAGATGGTTATACTCTTTCTGGCTTTAGCTGACTGAGTACAGCCTGAAATCATCACCATAATGCAGTGATGCCCAGCATAGCCTTGCGTTTTTGGCGACGATGGCTACAACGGCACGCCAGTATCCTCTGCGATCGACCAGCGAGCATATCCAACGGCTGAATGAGTCGGTCTTTTTCTCTGCGCCAATCAGAACAGAACGGGCCCCCTGTACCAACAGCGTTCGCAGATACGAATCACCAGCTTTCGTTATCCTGCCCAGCTTTGATTTTCCGCCGCTGCTGTATTGCGATGGTGTCAGTCCAAGTCAGGACTGCCAGTTGACGCCCATTTTTAAAATCATGTGCATTATCAATGCTGGCGGCCAGCGCACAAGCCGTTGTGTGACCAATCCCCTTCAGTTCCATTAGTCGTTGGCTGCGGTGATCTGTTTTTGCCATACGGGACAGGATACGGTCGTATTCTGCAACGTTATCTTCAATGCGATCAATATGTTTCAGCAGGTCATCGATACATTGCTGAACTTGAAGCAGTAAAGAACTCTTCTGTTCAGAAACCATATGGCGCAAAGCACCTGTGCTTTGTGGGGCAATAACACCGAATTCGGATATCAAGCCTCTTAATCGGTTATATGTTGTTGTTTTATTTTCGATAAAACCTTGGCGGGTACGGTGCAGCCATTGCATCGCCTGCTGGCTTTCATCCTTCACTGGTACGAACCGCATATGCGGATGACGGACAGCTTCACAGATAGCCTGAGCATCAGCCGCATCATTTTTCCCTGATTTACCGGCCATGCGATAAGGAGATACGAACTTTGCAGCCATCAGTCGGGTTCATGACCATACTGCCGAAACGGGCTTGCGCAGTAATGAGTGCCGGAGCATGCCTCCATCCCAATAACACAAGGTGGCAAACTTGCGATCAACGCAGGAAGTGCAGTACGTGATACTTTTGGTTTGATAAGAACCGTTCTACCATTCTGGTCAACGCCGTGAACAGCGAACACATTTTTAGCAAGATCGATACCGACAGTGGCAATGGTCATAACGAACCCCTCTAGGGCAATCTTTATCCCATGATTGCACAAGAGTTAATCAGGCGCATAATCAGGGGAAGTCCCTTCCATTAGTTGAGGGATTCTACGCCGGAATCCCAGAAATTTCCGCGGTACAAAGGCAACTACATTCTAACCAGTATGCACAACAACTTACGCTTGTTATTAGTGCTGTTGTACGGCTGCTGCCGCGATTTTATCCGAAAAAGACCTTACAGCATGACCTCGCGACTGTTACCTATTTCTTAGCCAACCAAGGAGACGTCGTGCTCCAGAAAATGATATCTGCACCGAGATAATCTTCTGCGAATTGTACAAACTCATCCTTGCTAAATGGCTTACCAGTATTAGGGTTCCTGTAGGTCAAGGTCGGCTCCTGTACTGCCATGGCAATGAGTGCCAGTTTGCTTTTGTATTTATTGAAGAATGGATATGAATTCTTCATTTGCGCCTTGCGGTTGGGAACAATGTCCGGGCCACCAAGCCCAATATTATTAGCACTGGCAAACTCAAACAGCCGGCCCATGTAATGGTGGTCGTTGTTCCATTCGCATGGCCAGAAATTTACATATTGTACTACATGTGATTTGGTGAACACCTTTCGCGCAAAGGTGAGGTTTTCCATTTCTCCTGCGAAATAGTTATCGCAGGAGAATCCTTTGGGTAGTTTTTTCTTATCAAGATCAATGGCTGTTTCGGGTAAGTTAACACCATAAACTTGACCATCGAAACGCTCTGCAATCGCTGCCAATAAAGCTTGATAACGTTGGCGCACAGCAGGATCCCATTGCCGTGCCACCCAACCCGCCCCAATAGACTTCCCCTCGCCAGGATTATCAAACTGTGGTGATATCCCACCACCATATCTGGCGTCATTCATCAGATAATCAGGAACGTATCGGGCATCTTGTTCGAAAAACCGGTCCTGAATTTGGATAAAGAGTTTTTTATTGGCTACCTTGAGGTGAGCCATATCCTTCTCAATCTGCGAGAAGTCGTATTTGTTCTTCTCCGGTTCGAGTGACCGCCAATTGTAAACGATCTGCGCACCGCCAATATCGCTACGCGCCATAATGACAGACGCTGCTTCGAGGTCACCAGAGCTGGTATAGATAAAATTTTCTGGTATTTTAGCTAATACAGGCAACGTCGCAGCAAGCAGTGCTACTGTTATTGCAACAGTAAGCCTAATACTTATGGTCATTAGATTGTCCCTTTTTGACGGTTCAATGAAGGTAAACATGATCTCCAGTCGCCAGCACTGGTGAGTTATCAAGATGATAGAAGTACATAATCAGACCCGGCCAAGCAGTTTTTTTCCATCTGGACGCAACTCCCCATTTGGGGAAACATGCCTGTATAGAGTCTGCCGTATGATGCCTAGCTCCTGGCACAGAGCAGTGATTTTGGTTTCTGACTTCCCCATTGAGGCCATCGCCAGACGCAATTTAGGGCACTGTTGCAAATAGCCCGTTAGGGTCAACGCTCCCTTAGGCTAAAAAACCTTAGAGGCTGAAAACGTAGCTCACCTGACGCATTTCGCCCTGAGGATGACCATAATACCAAGGTTCAACCTGACCTTTACGCAACGTGCGCATCACCTCTATACCCTTGATCGTGTAATAAGCCGTTTTCATGGATTTGAAGCCTAACATCGGATTGATTATCGGCTTCAGCTTACCATGATCACATTCAATCACGTTGTTGAGGTATTTCACCAGACGGTGCACCACGTCTGGCGGGCTTCAATAACGCGAGCGCTCTGCCATAGGTGGGTTGCTTTATCTGTAATAATGCGTCGTGGCTGTTCCCAATCCCGTAAGTGACCCAACATCTTCTTCAAAAATCGATAAGCCGCTTGAGTATTACGCCGAGACGAAAGATAAAAATCAATCGTTCTACCGTGGCTGTCGACGGCCCGGTACAGATAAGCCCATTTGCCACCGATTTTGACGTAGGTTTCATCCAGATGCCAGGGACGAAGGTCGGTCGGATGACGCCAGTACCATCGCAGGCACTTTTCCATTTCAGGTGCATAGCGCTGAAC